>JAPLMO010000489.1 GCA_026386995.1 Planctomycetota bacterium
CATCTCCATCAGGCGGTCGACCAGCGGCAGGACGAAGCCGTCGATGTCGGCGCGGGTCACGTCTTCCAGGTGACAGCGGGGCCGGACGCCAGCCTCCAGTGCAGCGTCGACCACCTCGCAATAACTATCCAGGCACGCGCGGCGGCTGGGGAACTTCAACTTCTGGAAGATATGGTAGTCCGAGCAACTCGTGAGCATGCCGCTCTCTTTCAGCCCGGCTTCCTTCACGAGCCGGAAGTCGCCCTTGACCGCGCGGATCCAGCCCGTGCACTCGGGGTACTTGTGGCCGAGGGCGCGGCAGCGGTCGAGCGTCTCGCGGTCATTCTTCGTGTAGAGGAAGAACTCGGTCTGGCGGATCACGCCGCGGGGGCCGCCGATGCGCGCAAGCAGGTCGTAGATGTGGACCATCTGGTCGATCGTGTACGGCGGGCGGGCCTGCTGGCCGTCGCGAAAAGTCGTGTCGGTGATATAGATGTCGCGGCCCATAACGGACGGCAGGTCGAACTCCACCGGCTTTCCGTCGATGTACTCGACCGCCGGGCTGTCGAGGTGGATGAGCGGGGGGAGGTCGTACGGAAAGATGCTTTCGATGAAGTTCGGCCCGGTGGCGTCGACAAGGGGGTGAGGGCGTCTGGCTTCGTTCACGGCGGGGTCCTTTCCTCTCGCATCCGGGCGATTATTCCTCGATCGGCACGCCCTGGCGCTTGCAGACCTGCGTAATGAACTCGACGGCGCCGCCGACCGTCTCGACGGAGAGGGCCGCCTCTTCGTCCATCTCAATGCCGAATTCCTCCTCGAAACCGGCCACGAGTTCGACGGACTGGACGCTCTCGGCCCCCAGGTCGACCGAGAAATAGTGCTCTCGTTTGATCTCCGCCGGGTCGACATTCAGCACCCGGGCGGCCACCGCCTTGATACGCTCTTCAACAGTTGCCATGCGATTCTCTCCTGTCCTTGCTCTTCAGTGCCGGTTCCAACTGCCGGGGCGCCGCAAGGCGACCTGCACCGCGCTCTCCTTGGATCGTGCGGGGAACTACAGTTTCTCCATGGCCCGCCGGCCCTTCTTGATGAGTTCCTCGCGCCGCGCCCGCGTCATTTCGAAGACAGCGTCCCACATGGCCTGTTCCGCCTCGGTCCACTGGCGTCCCCGACGCGCCATGACGATCCGGGCCGTCTCGTACAGTTTGCCCTTGCCGAAGCCCTTGGTCACAACGCCCTCGAGCAGCCATGAGAAAGAGGGAATGAACTTCTGCATGGGCTTTCCGGTGGCCAGGATGATGGCCATGGCCCCGACGTATGCGCCGGTGTTGAGGAACGTGCCGATGCTGGTCTTGGTATGGTCGCCGATGAGGCACCCCACCTTGCTCGACCCCGTGTCGATGGGCAGCCGGCCGTGCATGATGACCGAGACGGGCGAATAATCGTTCTTGAGATCAGAGTTGGTGGTCAGGGCGCCCAGGTTCACCCATTCGCCGACATAGGCGTGCCCCAGGAACCCTTCGTGGTACTTGTTGGTGTAGCCCTGGATGATCGAGTTCTCGATCTCTCCGCCGATGCGGCAGGAGGGGCCTATGGAATTGCCCTCGTGGCACTTCGCGGCGATCAGCCGCGACTCTTTCCCGATGTAACAGGGCCCGACGATTCGCGAAAAGGGGTAGACCACGGCCCGCTCATCGATGTAGACGGGGCCTTCCGTGGCGTCGATGACGACCATCGGATGCACCTGCGCCCCCGGCGCGATGTAGACGTCGTTCTTGCTGCCGCGGATGGCGGCCGGCTCCTCCACGGTTCCCTCGATCCCGCGGCGGCCGGCTGCCGCGAAGTCAGCCGTCAGTTGTTCCGGGTTCGCCAGCATCAGGTGCCAGAGGTATTCCCACTTGGGGAGCGACGGCTTGACATTGGGAAGGCGCGCCTGGGCCGCCGCGAGGAATTTGCCGATATCGTCCGTCCGGAGGGCTCCAAGGTCCACCCGTGCGACACGGGCGTAAAGGATCTGCCCTTCGTCGTCCATGGCGATCTCGCTGGGACCTGTGGCCGACACATCGAAACTGTCGGCCTTGACCCGTGGGTCCAGGATCAGGAGGTCGTCGCCGGCCAGCGCCGCCGGATCGTTGACGGGCCAGCGAATCTTGGCGCGGTAGGCCGCGGCCATGTAGTCGGGCACGAAGCATGCAACATCGGTGGCGCCGACCTTGGCTACGAGTTTTTCGGCGAGAGAAGTGAACCCCGTCCGCAATTCCCAAATGGGGCGGCTGAGGGTGACGGGGTGAAACCGGCTTCGGATCTCCTTGGATCGATCCACCAGTATCAGTCGCATGCGCGGAGTTCCTTTTCCGGTAACCGTTCGCGGAATTGTACTTGAATGGCTCGCGGGCGGAAAATAAAAATGCCGCGGCGTGGTAATGCCAGTTACGGGTGCCTTTCGTTACCGAGGGTGGTACGGCCGGCTTGAAGGACCATTCGTACCTTGGCCAGCGCCTGCGCGTCAGTATCCCAGGCAAGAGCCCGGTGCGGTAGATCCGCTCGCCGGGATCCGGGGAGGGGGCACGGGGCAATCCGTGTCCCTACTCCGACCAAGTATGGGGAGCCCTGTCCCGGCGCCGGCTGCGGTCAGGCGCGTGCGTATTCCTGAAGGGATTTGACCGACACGCCCTTCTTCATGAGGGCCTCAATCCCGCTGACGAATGCGCCAGCCGCGGCCAGGGTGCTGATCAGCGGGATGTTGTTGGCGATGGCCAGGGTCCGGATGGTGATCTCGTCCTTCCTTGGGGTCTTACCGCTCACCGTGTTGATGATCAGTTTCACTTCCCTGTTCTTCATGAGGTCCAACACGTTCGGGCGCCCCACCGACAGCCGCTGGAGTTTCCGCACCCGAACATCGTTGTGCGCGAGCGCCGCGGCCGTGCCTTCGGTCGCGACGAGATCGAACCCGAGGTCCTCGAGTTTCTTCGCGATAAAGATAATTTCTCGCTTGTCGGCGTTCCGAACCGAGAGGAACACGGTCCCGGACATGGGTAGCACGTGCCCCGCGCCTTGGAGGCTCTTGGCACACGCCACGCCGAACGACGAATCGATACCCATTACCTCGCCCGTGGACTTCATCTCCGGGCCCAGCACGGCGTCGACGCCGGGGAACCGGATGAACGGGAACACGGACTGCTTGACGGCCACGTGCGCCGGCACGACCTCCTGGGTGAAGCCGATCTCCTCGAGCGTGCGACCGAGCATGACCTTCGTGGCGATGTTGGCCAGGGGGACGCCGATGGCCTTGCTCACGAAGGGAACGGTGCGGCTGGCGCGCGGGTTGACCTCGAAGACGTAGACGGTGTCGCCGCGCACCGCGTACTGGACGTTCATGAGGCCCCTTACGTCGAGCGCCTTCGCCATGGCCTTGGTGTATTCCGTGAGGCGTTCGATGATGGGCTGCGTAAGCGTGATGGGGGGCAGGACCATGGCGGCGTCGCCGCTGTGGACGCCGGCCGGCTCGATGTGCTCCAGGATGCCGCCGATGACGCATATCTTGCCGTCGGCCACGGCGTCGACGTCGACCTCGATGGCATTGTCGATGAACTTGTCGATCAGGATCGGGCGGTCGCCGAACGTATCCGACGCAATCTTCGCCTCGGCCATGAAGCGGGCGAGTTCCTCCTCGTCGTAGACGATTTCCATGGCCGTGCCGCCGAGCACGTACGACGGGCGGATCACGATGGGGTACCCGATCTCGGCCGCAATCTTACGGGCCCCCTCGATCGACGTGGCGGTTCCGTTCGGCGGTTGGATGAGGCCGAGCGTGTCCAGGAGTTGCTTGAATCGCTCGCGGTCCTCGGCGCGGTCGATGGAATCAGGGCTCGTGCCCAGGATCTTCACGCCGGCCTTCTCCAGCGGGACCGCGAGGTTCAGCGGCGTCTGGCCGCCGAGTTGGACGATGATCCCCTCGGGCTTCTCGGCCTGGATGATGGCCAGAACGTCCTCCCGCGTCAGCGGTTCGAAGTACAGTTTGTCCGACGTGTCGTAGTCCGTCGAGACGGTCTCGGGATTCGAGTTGACGATGATGGCCTCGTAGCCCAGTTCCTTGACGGCATAGGATGCGTGGCAGCAGCAGTAGTCGAACTCGATGCCCTGGCCGATGCGGTTGGGGCCGCCGCCAAGGATGAGGATCTTTTTGCGGTCCGTGATGCGGTTGTCGTCGCCCGGCTCGTAGGTCGAGTAGTAATACGGCCGCTTGGCCGAAAACTCGCCCGCGCAGGTATCCACCTGTTTGAACGACGGGCGAACGCCCCGCGCCTCGCGCTCGGCATAGACGGCCAGTTCCCCGGTGCCGGTCAGGTGGCCGATCTGGACGTCGGAGAACCCCGCCCGCTTGGCCTCCAGAAGCAGGCCGGCCGGCATCCGCTTCAGGCCCTTGGCGCCGCGGTACCGGCCCACGCGGCCGGCGACTTCCAGGATCTCGCGGAGGTTCTCGATGAACCACCGGTCGATCTTCGTCAGGTCGGCGATCTTCTCGACGCTCCAGCCCTTCTCCAGGGCGTGCTTGATGTAGAAATGCCGCTTGTCGTTCGGGACCACCAGCAGGTGGGCGAGTTCCACGTCGTCCGCCGGCTCATCGATGAGATGGTCCCGGCCGTCGCCCCCGAACCCGTAGCGCCCGATCTCCAGGCTCCGGATGCCCTTCTGGAACGCCTCCTTGAACGTGCGGCCGATGCTCATGGCCTCGCCGACCGACTTCATCGACGTGTTGAGCGTCGGGTCCGCCTGGCGGAATTTCTTGAACGTGAACCGGGCGATCTTGAAGACGCAATAGTCCACGGTCGGCTCGAAGAAGGCCGTGGTCTTGCCGGTCACATCGTTCAGGACCTCGTCGAGCGTCATGCCGATGGCCAGTTTCGTGGCCACCCGTGCGATCGGGAAGCCCGTGGCCTTGCTGGCCAGGGCGCTGGACCGCGACAGGCGCGGGTTGACCTCGATGATGACGATGTCGTCGTTGGCCGGGTTCCCGCCGAACTGGATGTTGGCCCCGCCGCCCGTGATGCCTATCTTGCGGATGATCCGGCGGCAGAGGTTCGTGTAGTGGGCGTACTCGCGGGCCGTCAGGGTCTGGCTCGGCGCGACCACCATCGAGTCGCCCGTGTGGACGCCCATCGGGTCCACGTTCTCCATGGACGTGATGAGGATCACGTTGTCCCGGCAGTCGCGGAGGACCTCGAACTCGATCTCCTTCCAGCCCAGGACCGACTGCTCGACGAGGACCTGGCCGATGGGGCTCGTGGTGAGCCCCTTGACGAGGCCGGCCTCGAGTTCCTCCACGTTGTAGGCCGTGGAACTGCCCGCCCCACCCAGCGTGAATGCCGGGCGAAGGATCAGCGGCAGGCCGATCCGCTCGCCGATCGCCATGCCTTCCTCGACGCTCGTGGCGATGCCGCTTGTGGGGACCCGAATCCCGATCTCCGTCATGGCCTGTTTGAAGAGATCTCGGTCCTCGGCCCGGGCGATCGCCTCGGCGCTTGCGCCCAGAACCTCGACGCCGTACTTCCGGAACACGCCGGCCCGCTCGAGAAACACGGCCAGGTTCAGGCCGGTCTGGCCGCCGACCGTCGGCAGGACGGCGTCGGGCCGCTCGCGCGCCAGTATCTTCTCGACCACTTCCGGCGTGACCGGTTCGATGTAAGTCCGGTCGGCCATCCGCGGGTCCGTCATGATGGTTGCCGGGTTCGAGTTCACGAGCACGATCTCGTAGCCCTCTTCGCGGAGGGCCTTGCACGCCTGAGAGCCGGAGTAGTCGAACTCGCAGGCCTGGCCGATCACGATCGGCCCCGATCCGATGATCAGGATCTTCCGGATGTCGTTTCGCTTAGGCATGCGGACCCCCGAGGCCACAGAACGTGGCAAGAATGACGCTCGGCTGCTCCTGCTCGTCCGGAATGGGGTGGAACTGGACCGACGACGCCTCGATCTCGCGACAGCGCAACCCCTCGATCGACTGGTCGTTCAGGTTGCGGTGCGTCACCTCGACGCCGCGTGCCAGGCCGTCATCCGACACGACGAAGCCGTGATGCTGGACGGTGATATGGCCCGAGCCGTCTCTCAGGTCTCGCACGGGATAGTTGACGCCGTGGTGCCCGATCCGCATGCGGGCGACCTGGCACCCGAGGGCCAGGGCCAGCACCTGGTGCCCGAGGCCGATGCCCAGCAGCGGCGTCTTGCCCAGAAGCCTGCGTACGGTGCCGATGGCACCTTCCTGAACACGCGGGTCGCCCGGCCCGCCGGCCACGAGCACACGTTGCGGCCGCTTGGCCAGGATCGCGTCGGCATCGGCCGTGGGCGGCATAAGTTCCACCGTCACGGAGAGGGCGGCCAACTGATCCAGGAGGCTCCGCTTGACCCCCAGATCCAGAAGGACCACTCGCCCGCGCTCCACACCTGGCGCCAGGCGGACCTCGGCTCGGCTCATCCCTTGCACCAGGTCCGTGCCGAAAGGCGAGGGGGTCTCGCGGACGCGCCGGGCCAGATCCTTCGGATCGAAGTCGCCGGAAGCGATCACGCCCCGCATCTCCCCGTGTTCCCGCAGATGGACGGTCAGCGCTCGCGTGTCCACTTCGCGGATGCCGACGATGCCGCGCTCCGTCAGGAAGTCTTCCAGCGACCCCGTGGCCCGCCAGTTGGAGTAGGTGCGGCTGTACTCGCGGATGACGAGGCCGCTGACGCGGACCGCCGCGGACTCGTTGTCCTCGCCATTGACGCCGTAACTCCCGATGATGGGATAGGTCAGGACCGCGAGCGTGCCGCCGTAGGAAGGATTGGTGAGGAGTTCCTGGTAGCCGACGACGCCGGTGTAGAAGACCGTTTCGCCAAGAGCGATGCCGACTTGGCCGAAGGGCAGGCCCTCGAAAGTTGCACCGTCTTCGAGCAGGAGCACGGCCTTGTTGCCACTCATCGCTACCCCCTGGGACCTGGCGGATGATTGAGAGTCCGTTCGGTCGGCGGCTCGCTAAATGTATTCGATGGTGCTCGGCGGCTTCGGCGTCAGGTCGTAGAGAACTTTCGTGACGCCGGGAATCTCATGGACGATTCGTCTCTGGATTCGCTCGAGGACCGGCCACGGCAACTTCGTCGGCGCGGCCGTGATGGCGTTCTCGGAATCGACGCACCGGACGGCAATGATCTGGCCAAACGCACGCCGGCCGCCCTTCGTCACGCCCGTGGCCTGGTCGGCCATCAGCACGCCGAATGCCTGGAACCGCTTGAACTTTGCGGTCTCCTCTTCGACGATACTGCACGCCTTGCGGACGACGGCCACGCGCGGCGGCGTCACTTCGCCGATGACGCGGCACGACAGGCCCGGCCCGGGGAACGGCATCCGCTGGTACATAACTGCCGGCAGGCCCAGCACCTTGCCCACCTTCCTTACGTCGGGCTTGTAGAGGGTCTTCAGCGGCTCGATGGTCGTGAAGCCGTACGCCCGCTTCGCGCTGATGCCGATCTGGTCGAGGATGTTGTGCTGGGTCTTGACGCCCTTCTTCGTCTCGACGATGTCGGCCGCGATGGTCCCCTGGAGGAGGAAGTGGGCGCCGGAGTCGCGGACCGCCTTGCCGAACACCTTGTAGAACGTGTCGCGGAAAGCCTTACGCTTTTCCTCGGGGTCGGTCAGGCCCTTCAGGGCGAGGAAGAACCTGTCGGCGACCTCGAGGACGGAGACGCGGATGCCGA
>JAPLMO010000231.1 GCA_026386995.1 Planctomycetota bacterium
TTACCGGTGCCATCACCTTCAGCCGGTCCCGCTCTTGCTGGCTCATCTCGATCCGGTCCTTGTTCATCCGCTTCCCTTAGCCCCCAAGAAGCGGACATTTCTACTGGGTCTGGACCGGACATTACTACTGGGTCACGACAGTCAACGACGAGACGATTGCGGCGCGACCGCGGCAGTTTATAATCAGTGACTGTAAGGAGGCGCCCGTGGCCACACCTGAGTTTCGCTCGCCCGGCAAGTTCCTCTTCGGCGTCGGGGCGCTATGCGCCCTCGGCGAAGAGACGCGGCGCCTGGGCACGCGGGCGCTCTTGGTGACCGGCCGCCGGGCGATGGCCGAGGCGGGCGTCACGCAGCGGTGCCTCTCTCTCCTGGCGGCCGCGGGCGTCGACGCCAAACTCTTCGACCAGGTCGAGCCGGAACCGGACGTCACGACCGTCGACCGCTGCCGCCGGGCCGTCCGCGAACACGGGGCCGAGGCGGTCATCGGTCTGGGTGGCGGCAGCGCCATGGACGTGGCCAAAGTCGCCGCAGGGCTGGCCGGCGAAACCGACCCGACCCGCGCGTTCCACCAAGGCCGCAAGATCGAGCGACGCGGACTGCCGAACATCGCCGTCCCGTCCACAAGCGGCACGGGCAGCGAGATGACCAACAACGGCGTCATCTCCGACCGCTAGCGCAAGTTCAAGGCCAGCATCCGCGACGAATCGCTTATCCCCGCGGTCGCCCTGGTGGACCCCGAAGTCACCGTGTCGGGGACGCCCGAGGTCTCCGCCACGAGCGGCATCGACGCGCTGGTGCAGGCGGTGGAGTCGTACCTGTCGCGGTTCGCCACGCCGCTGACGGAGGCGATTTCGCTTCGCGCCGCCGAAGAGATGGCGCGGGCGCTGCCGGCCGTGGTCGCGCGCGGCAAAGACCTTGACCTGCGGACGCACGCCGCATGGGGCAGCGCACTGGCCGGCCTGGCCCTGACGAACGCGCGGCTGGGGGTGATTCACGGCATCGCCCACCCCGTGGGCGTGCGGTTCAGCGTGCCGCATGGCCTCGTGTGCGGCGTGCTTCTGCCGGCGGCGCTGGAGTTCAACCGCCCGGCCGCACCCGAGAAGTACGCGGTCCTGGCGCGGCTCTTCGGCGAGGACCCGGCGGCGTATGCGCGGCGGCTGCTGGAGGCGTGCGGCCTGCCCGCGCGGCTGACGAAGTACGGCTTGACGGCCCAAGCGTTTGACGCCATCGCCGACGAGAGCCTGCCGGCCGGCTCGACGAAGGCCAACCCGCGCGAGGTGACGAAGGCCGACATAGTCGCTATGCTCGGCGCCATTATGTAAACGGGAGGCCGACGAGCGTGCCCCGCCGCTTCCGCGGCGGGCTCGAAAGAGGTGTCCTTATGGCCGACAAGATTTTCGCCACGCGCGACGAGGTCCGCGCGTTCGACCAGTACTGCGTCGAGAAACTCGGCATGCCGAGCATCGCGCTCATGGAGAACGCCGGACGCCAGATCGCCGACGCGGCCCGCGCCATGCTCGACCGGGCCGAGTTCCGCCACTGCCTGGTCCTGGCGGGGCGCGGCAACAACGGGGGCGACGCCTTCGTGGCCGCGCGGCACCTGGCGATCCGCGGATACATGAGCGAAGTGATCCTCATCGGCAATCGCAACGAACTCCAGGGCGACGCCGCAACCAACTTGAACATTCTCCAGGCGATGGGCTTCTATATCCGCAGTCTCGACGGGACGCCGGGCGAGATACTCCGGGAACTCGCGCCAACCTTCTGCGGCGCCGACCTTGTGATCGACGGCCTCCTGGGCACCGGCACGCGCGGCGAAATCCGCGAGCCGTTCGCCGGCGTCATCAGCGCCATCAACGCAACCCGCAGCCCCGTCGTCGCCATCGACATTCCCAGCGGCCTGGACTGCGACACCGGCCGGCCCCTCGGGCCGACCATTTGCGCCACGAAAACCGTGACGATGGCGGCGATGAAGACGGGCTTCCAGAACCCCGAGTCGCGCCAGTACACCGGCGAGGTCATCCTGGCCGACATCGGCGTGCCGTATAAACCCCCGCTGGAGTAAACGCCTTGTTGTCAGCGCGACGGCCTTGCGCTATAATCGGCCGCGAAAGGATGGGCCGTGTCCGAATCCA
>JAPLMO010000392.1 GCA_026386995.1 Planctomycetota bacterium
AGCCCCCCACCTGCAAAGAGACCGTCACGGCGCTCCTCATGGCGCGCGGCCAGACGCTGCGCCGCAGCCGCATGACGGAACTGGAGCGGTACCTGCTGCTACAGGTCCACGACACGTCGTGGAAAGACCACCTCCTGGTAATGGACCACCTGAAGTCGGGCGTGGGCCTGCGGGGCTACGCGCAACTGAACCCGCTCATCGAATTCAAGAAAGAGGGCCTCGATAGTTTCGAGAAGATGCTGGACTCGGCCCGCGAAAAGTTCACGGACCTCTTCTTCAAGGCCCGCTGGGTCCGCCAGGAAGCCCTGGCCCGCATCTGGGCCGGCCAGTCGACCGAGCACGCCGCCGCCGCCAGCGCCTACGACGCCCAGCGCGAGGCCGCCCTCGACATGTCGCAGAAATCCCAGATGGCCGACGAGGGCGAAACCGTCGTCAAGACCATCATCCGCGAAACCCCCAAGGTTGGCCGCAACGACCCCTGCCCCTGCGGCAGTGGCAAGAAATACAAGAAGTGCTGCGGGGCAAGGGCGTAGAGATATTTTCGATTTTCGATTGAACGAACGCTCGGCCGCAGCCTAGAATCTGCCGCGACATGTGTTTCCTTTTCCGGCCCACAATGAAGGACGGATAAGATGAAGACCCTGCGAATGACGGTTGTTCTGGCGATGCTCCTGGCAATACTCGCGCCCCTGACTTGGGCTGCCGCTACGGCCGCGCCACCGAAGGCCGCTCCCGCCGCGCGGCCGGCGCCAGCCACCACCAGGCCCGCCACACCGGCTGCAACCGCGCTGGCGGCTCCGGCAGCGGCCCCAGCGGACCTTATCAAGGTGGCCGACGAAGTGGCCAAGGACGTCGAGGCCCTTCGCGGCTGGAAGTTCAAGCAGCCCGTCAAGAAGCAACTCGTGACCGAGGAGCAGGCGCGGGCGTGGCTCGAGAAGGAAGTCGAGAAGCAGGCCCCGCCCGACCTCATCGCCAGGAAGCAGGCGTTCCTGCGGATGATCGGCCTCCTGCCGCAGGACTGTGACCTGAAAAAAACCCTGGTCACCCTCCTCCAGGGCCAGATCGCCGGCTTCTATGACCCCGAGACCAAGACCCTCTCGCTCGTCAAGCGCAACAGCATGCCGCGCGCGGGCTTCGTCGAACGCATCATGCTCTCGCACGAACTGACGCATGCCCTGGACGACCAATACGCGGACCTCGCGAAGTTCATCAAGGACCGCGGCGGCAAGAGCGAGGACGGCGACCTCGTCGTCGCCTCCGTCTTCGAGGGCTCGGCCACCGCCGAGATGATGCGCTACACGCCCCGCCTTCAGATGTCCGGCCAGTTCGACATGTCGGAACTCCTGGCCTATGCCAAGGAAGAGGAAGGCCGCAACCGCACCTTCCTCGAAGCGCCCCGATACTTCTCCGTGATGCTGGCGACGTACATGTGCGGCATGAACTTCCTGGCGCACGGCAACTTCGCGTCGCTCCTCTTGGGCGAGAAGGACGTGGGCGACGATTTCCTGGCCGCCGTCAAGAACCCGCCGCGCTCCACCAAGCAGATACTGCATCCCGAGAAATACTGGGACCCCGCCGAGCGCGACGAGCCGGTCCTGGTAGCGGATGACGACGCCAAGAAGTTGCTCGCCGGGGGCGGCCGATTCGTCGTCCACGCCGACACGCTGGGCGAAATGCTCTGTGCGCTGCTGACTTCGCCGAAGGACGCCAAGCCCGACGTGATGTCGATGGCCATGGCGTCCTACTGGACCAACCCCGCCGCGGCCGGCTGGGGCGGCGACCGCTTCTACCTCCTCGCCGCCGGTTCAAGCGCCGAGGAGGCCGCCAAGTCCCTCAAGGACCCCCGCGGATTATGGATCACCTTGTGGGACACCGCCCAAGGCCGCGACGCGTTCCTGGGGGCCATCGAAACGGCCTCGCCGAACGCCGCCCGCACGTCCATGAAGTGGGGCAGCCAGGGCGCGGTCTTCTTCTTCGGCTTTGCGGACGCCGAACGCAAGGACCTCGAAGCGAAACTCCAGAAGTCGCCGCCCAAGATGACCCGCGACGCCAAGCCCTGGGCGCCTTTCGTGATGTAACGCGATCATCGCGCCGCAACTATTTCGAGCCGCGACCGTAAGGTCGCGGCTCGAACGACAGCGCAACTTTCCTATTGTGCGCGGCGGTTCTCCTGAACCGCCGCACGAATTGCCCGCCGCCGGCGCGTTCGTGCGGTACTCTTGCGCGGCGGGTCAGGAGACCCGCCGCGCAAAGCGCAATCTTGCGCTGTCGTACTCGAATACGGGCGCCTATTCCCAGGTCCCGCTTTTCCTGCTATCATACCCCTACTTTGCCGCCCTCGGGGCGGCCCGCACGGACAACTAACGCGAGAAAGGATCATGGCCACCGACATTCGTACCGACGTTGCGTACCAGCAGTGCATTGGCGCCAAGTGCGGCGAGAAGTTCGCCGTCACGGAATCCTTCTTCGAGTGCCCGAAGTGCGGCGACCTTCTGGACGTCCGCTACGACTGGTCGCGGGCCGCGCTGCCCAAGCGCCTCGCCGACTTCGAGGCCAAGTGGGCCCGGCAGGACGATCCCCTGGCCTTCTCCGGCGTGTGGCGGTTCCACGAACTCCTGCCCTTCGCCGGGCGCGAGCACATCATGACCGTGGGCGAGGGCCGCACCATCCTCCAGCGGGCCGACCGCGTGGCGCCCTTCGCGGGCCT
>JAPLMO010000042.1 GCA_026386995.1 Planctomycetota bacterium
TACCGCTCCTTGACCTCGTGGACGATGAGCCGGCCGACCGCCTTGCCCGGCGCCTGGCCGATGGTGTCGCCGGTGGCCGGGTCGAGGATAGGCTTGCCGACGTCGAGGACCTCGAACTCGGCCCCGCTCCTGACGCCGCGGACTTCTGGGAGGACTACCTCAAGTTCGAGGACGGCCGGTATGTCATCTACAAAGACTCCGTGCACGAACGCTCCGGCAATGGCAACGACTTCAACTCCATCGTCTCGCTGGGGCTCGTGCGAAACGCGTTCGAGTTGGCGATCGATATGAGCGGCGAGATGGGCGTCGACGCCGAAAGGCATGAGAAGTGGCGGCATATTCTCGACCACCTCAGCGGATGGAGCTACCAGACGCTCCCGCTGCCACGTGGCCCCGGCGAGGACAAAACCGTCCAGAAACCCACAGTAAAGGTCTTCCGCTACACCGAAAAGGGCACGGCTTGGTGGAGGAACAACACCCTTGGCATCCAGCATATCTATCCGGCCGGCGCGATCGGGCTCGACAGCCCGCCGGAAGTGCTCGATGCCTCCCGAAATACCATCGACGTCAGGAACGGCTGGTTTGACAATAACGGCATGAACAGCTTCTATCCGGCGGCCGTGCAAGTCGGCTACGATCCGAAGGTCATCCTTGCCAAGCTGCGAGAGATGGTCAAGACGCGATGTATGCCAAACGGGTTCGCCAGTCGAAATCCCCACGGCATAGAGAACTGCAGTATCGTGCCCAACACGATCAACGAGATGCTCTGCATGGGGCACCGTGGCGTGCTTCGCCTGTTTCCGGTCTGGCCGCGCGACGTGGACGCCCGGTTCGGGCAGATTCGCGCCGTCGGGGCGTTCCTCGTAAGTGCTGATCTGAAGGACGGCGTGGTCGGGCTGGTGAAGATATTAAGCGAGCAGGGACGCAACTGCACCGTGGCAAACCCCTGGCCTGGCAGGCGAGTTGTCCTGTCTCGCGATGGCAGGCAGGCCGAGACGATTGAGGGCGAGCGATTCACGTTCAAGACTGCCCGTGGCGAGACGATCGAGTTGCGCCCGGGCGGCTGAAGGAGGAGCGTCCGGCCACGCCCGCGAAGTTGAAGTGCTTCGGGGAATTCGGGGGACACCCATAACCGTGCCTGTCAAGGGCTGACGCTCCGGCAGGCAGGGCGAACGCATCCAAATTCCGAGTAACCGCAGCAGATACGCTTTGTCCCAGCCGGCCTTGAGGCGTTTGCATTTGATGCCGACCTTGGCGGTGCGTTCCGAAAGACGGGGACGCTTCCTAGAGCACTTTAAGATTGCGTGCATACACTACCCCTTGGCGCGGCGGGTCTCCGTACCCGCCGCGATAGCGGGGCTTCCGGCGTTGGCGCGGCGGGTACGGAGACCCGCCGCGCACATACGCAATCTTAAAATGCACTAATGGCATCAGGATAAGGACTTCTCGCCAAGGCAATCCTTGTTTTCGGCCTTGTTTTCGGCGGCGCGAGACGGGGTCAGGAGCCTTACAGATAGGGATCCTGACCCCAACCGGGCTTAACCTAATGCCATTAGGAAGCGTCCCCAGATTCCCCCGAAATCCCGTTTTTCTTTCCGCCCGCGACCTGTTTTGAGTATAATTCCGGGAACGATTACGGGAAAAGAGGGGTAACGGGTCCGATCCTGGCGCGAAGGCAATCGAAAGCCCACACGCTGGAAGCCCGCCGGCCGAAGTCGATCTGGGAGCCACGATAATGAATAAATGTCTGTGGGCAATCGTACTTTGCGCGTCGATCGCCGCCGCTGCCTCGCTCGCCGTTGCCGAGGAAGCCAAGAAAGAGGAGTGGGGCGGTGGTGAAATGCTCAAGTTCTCCGTCGATGGCCGGTCGGCGCTGCTGGTGGTGCCCAAGACGCCGGCGCCGGGCAAGCCGTGGATATGGCGCACGGAGTTTTTCGGGATCGATCCGCAGGCCGATGTCGCCCTGCTCGGCAAGGGCCTTCACGTGGCCTATATCGACGTGGGGGGCCTCTTTGGCGCGCCGGTTGCCCTCGATGCGATGGACAAATACTACGCCCACGTCCGCAAAACCTACGGACTCAGCGCCAAGCCGGTGTTGGAGGGCTTCAGTCGCGGCGGATTGTATGCCTTAAACTGGTCCATCCGCCACACCGACCGAGTCTCCTGCATGTATTTGGACGCACCCGTTTGCGACTTCAAGAGTTGGCCCGGCGGAGGCGGTAGAGTCAGGATGTCAGGCAGGGATTGGAGAGACTGCCTCAAGGCATACAACATGACCGACGAGCAGGCGCGGGCCTACAAAGGCAACCCCATTGACAACCTTGCCCCACTGGCCAAGGCGAAGATTCCGATCTTCATCGTCTGCGGCGATATGCACGACTGGGTGGTGCCCATCGAGGAAAACAGCCTGCTCCTTGAGTCCCGCTACAAAAAACTCGGCGGCGAAGTCACAGTCATCAGAAAGCCCAAAGCCGGCCACCGCCCGCACAGCCTCCCAGACCCGACGCCTATCGTGGAGTTCGTGTTGAAACACACTGCGCCGGCGCGGGCGCCGGCGAGGGGGCCGGCGAGGTAACGGCGGGTTGCGTGATCATTGTCAATCGGAAACGATCTGTAGCGGCGGTCTGTGACCGCCGAGGAATTCGGAATTCGGGGGACTCGGGGGGCACGACACCCAGGGCAATTGCATCTAGTTTTTCATGTCACGCAAAATTTCTGCGCGTTCGGGCCATGTTAGGGTTGCGCTAGGCGCCGCGGGGTGGTAGTCTGTCGCTTCGATCAACCGGTGAGGCCTCACCAACAACCGAACCTGTT
>JAPLMO010000200.1 GCA_026386995.1 Planctomycetota bacterium
GGCGACAGGCGCCCCGGGTTCCACCGCCGCGGCCGGGGCTTCTGCAACAGGTGAGGCGGCCACGGCCGGGACCTCTGCCTGCGGCGCAGGCGGGACCTCTGCCGGCGGTGCGGCGGTTTCGGCCTCCGGTGGGGCGGCTACTGGTGGGGCGGCCTCCGGTGGGGCGGCCTCCGCGGCGGGGGCGGCCGGCTCGGCCTCCGGCCTCATGGCCGGCGGCCGGCGGACCGGCGGCCGGCCCGGAATACGGCTGGGCAATGCAACCTGTTTGCTGCGGGCCCGGGCCAACTGCTCCTCGGGCGAGATCTCCGGAACGGGTGGCGGCAGGGGCGGGGGCGGAGGCGGGGCCACTGCGACGGCCGGCTCGTCACCGTCTTCGTCGCCCACCATCACCGACAGGTGACGCCGTATCTTATCGGCCTCGTCATCTTCGACCGTGCTGGAGTGGACTTGACATCCACGCCGACCTCGGAAGCGGCGGCCAGCACCTCTTTCGTCGCCAAGTCGAACTCGTGGGCGAGTTCGTAAATCCGTACTGCCACGCGTGTGTACCTCCTCAACTGCTACTGCAAATCGCCGCGCCAGCCGGATCGCCGGCCGCCGCGACAGTTTCGCACTTCGTCAGGCCGGGGGCGCCGGGTCGGGCGCCGGGGCCTCGTCGCCGGCTGCTTCGCCGGCCGCTTCAGGGGCGGCTTCGGGAGCGGCTTCGGGAGCGGCGGCATCCGGGCTTGCCGGCGCATCACCGGCCGCGGCTTCGGATACTGCCTCTGCGGCGGTCGTTGCCCCGTCGGCTGGGGCTTCGGGGGCCGCCGGCTCACCGCCCTCGACGGCAGGTGGCGCGCTGGCGGCGCGGGCCTCCGACTCGCTGACCAGCACGGCCGCCTGGGCGATGATTTCCTTCGCCTGGTCCGCCGGCACGCTGGCGACGCGCGAGAGGGTTTCCGGCTCGGCCTCGGCGACGTCGGCCAGGCTGATGTACCCGAGGGACACGAGGTCGCGGGCCAGGTCGGCCCCGACGCTCGCCAGCGATGTCAGTTGCTCGATGGCCTTCGTGCGCTGCTGCTCGAACTCGTTGGATGTCAGGATGTCGATGTTCCAGCCCGACAGGCGGGCCGCAAGCCGCACGTTCTGGCCCTTCTTGCCGATGGCCAGGCTGAGCTGGTCTTCGGCCACGAGGACCGTGGCGCGGTTGATGTCGCGGTTCAGCAGGATCTCTTTGACCTCGGCGGGCTTCAGGGCGTTGCCGATGAAGACCTGCGGCGACTCGTTGAATCGGACGATGTCGATCTTTTCGCCCGCCAGTTCCTCGACGATGTTCTTGATGCGGCTGCCGCGTATGCCCACGCAGGCGCCGACGGCGTCGACGCGGCTGTCGGTACTGGAGACGGCGACCTTCGTCCGATGGCCGGCCTCGCGGGCCACGCCCTCGATCTCGATGATGCGGTCGGCCACTTCCGGCACTTCCAGCTCAAACAGGCGGACCACCAGGTCGGGGTGCGTCCGCGTCAGGACGATTTTGATGTTCGAGCCCGACTCGCGGACCTCCAGGATCATGGCCCGCACGCGGTCGCCCACGTGGAGCGTTTCGCCCGGCACCTGCTCGCTGCGCGGCAGGAACCCTTCGCCGCGCCCGAGGCTGACGACGGCGTTGCCGTGCTCGATGCGGGTGACCTGGCCGGAGGCGATGGCGCCGATCTGGTCGGCGTAATCCTCCATGAGGCTGGCGCGTTCG
>JAPLMO010000213.1 GCA_026386995.1 Planctomycetota bacterium
AGTGGTCGAGGCTGCGCGTGGCGACGTCGACCATCTCGACCTCCGGGTCCGCCACGAGTTCATCGACGGACTCGTACGTGCGGCAGCCGTACTTGTCGGCCATCTGCCTGCGCCGCTCGGGCATCGGGTCGCAGGCGGCCACGAAGCGGAACTTGTCTTCCTTCCCCGCCAACTCAGCGCAGTGCATGCCCCAGCCCGCGCGGCCGAGGCCCACAAGACCCAGACGAATCGGATTACGAATCGGATTTGCCTTTGCCATGAGATTGCCTTTCCTTTGTGCTTACGGTCGGTAACGCGACGATTATAGGCGGGCGGGCGGCGGGCGGCAAGGATTCATCACGGCTTACCCCCCTCACTGATTCTTGCGTTTAGTCGCCTGTTCGCTATAATCAGCCTGAATGTGCGGCTTTGAACGGCCGTACGTGTTTAGCGCTGTCATTCTGAGGTCCCGTTTACGGGGCCGAAGAATCTCGCCGTTCGGACGGCCGAGATTCTTCGCTCGCTCTCGCTCGCTCAGAATGACAAATCTTGCTTGGCACGCTAAACGCGTATGAAAGGCCGCACCGCACAGCCGCAGGAGATTGGCTTGAGCAAGACCCTGGGGGAATTGGCCCGGTTGGCCGGCGGCGTGCTGGAAGGCGACCCCTCGATACAAGTCGAGGGCGTGGCCAGCCTGGCCGAAGCCGGGCCGGCCGACGTGGCCTACGTGGCGTCGCCGCGATTCAAGGCCGCGGCGGCCGCCTCAAAGGCCGCGTGCCTGGTGGTTCCCCAGGATTGGCGGGGCGGTGTGGGGCGGGCGGCGCTGTTGAAGGTGGCCGACCCGAACCTGGCCATGGTGGCGATTGCCGTGGCGCTCTGCCCGCCGCTGCCCGAGCCGCAGCCCGGCGTGCATCCGCAGGCCGCGGTGTCGAAGACCGCCGTCCTGGGCAAGGGCGTCCACGTCGGCGCGTGCGCCGTCGTGGGCGAGCGTGTCAGGATAGGCGACCGGACGCGCTTGCGCGCCGGGGCCGTCGTGGCGGACGAGGCGGTCGTCGGGGCCGATTGCGACATCCATTCCGGCGTCGTCCTGCGCGAGCGGGTCCGCCTGGGCGACCGCGTCATCATCCACGCGGGCAGCGTCATCGGGGCCGACGGTTTCGGCTACCTGCCCGGCCGCGCGGGGCCCGAGAAGATTCCGCAACTGGGGACGGTCGAGATCGGCGACGATGCGGAACTGGGCGCGTGCGTCACGGTTGACCGGGCCCGTTTCGGGGCGACGCGGATCGGCCCGAAGGTTAAGGTTGACAACCTGGTGCAGATTGCCCATAACGTGCAGGTGGGCGCGGGCACGATCATCCTGGCGCAGGTGGCGATCGCCGGCAGCACGCGGATCGGTTCGGGCTGCGTTATCGCCGGGCAGGCGGCCATCGACGGGCACCTGAACATCGGCGACGGCGTCCGCATCGCCGCCAAGGCCGGCGTCACGAAAGACATCGCGCCGGGGACCGACGTGAGCGGATACCCGGCCGTCCAACATCGCGAGGACTTGCGGCAGCAGGCGGCCATGAGGCAGATGGAGGACGTTCTGGCGCGGCTGAAGGCGGCGGAAGAACGCCTGGGAGACCTGGAATCGAAGGGCAGGGCGTGACGCGGCACCAACGCACGATTTCGCGCGAGGCGGAAATTGAGGGCCACGGCCTTTTCTCCGGCCAGACGGTCCACCTGCGCATGAAGCCCGCCCCCGCGAACGAGGGGCTGGTCTTTACGCGCGTGGACCTCGGGCCGACGGCCACGGTCAACGCCACCATTCAGTCGGTCGTGCGGCGGTTCCAGCGGACGACTTTGGCCAACGGCGAGGTGTGCGTCGAGACGGTCGAGCACCTACTGGCGGCGCTGGCGGGCCTGGGGATCGACAACCTGCACGTCGACCTGAGCGGGCCGGAACTGCCAGCCTGCGACGGATCGGCCGCCGACTACGCGCGACTCCTGCGCCAGGCCGGCATCGTGGAGCAGGACGCCGAGCGGCCGGTTCTGAACATCCAGGAGCCCGTCACGGTCCTCGACGGCGACGCCGTCGTGGCGGCCCTGCCGGGGCCGGACGGCGAACTGTCGCTGACGTATCACCTGGACTACGGGCCGCAGGGGGTCATCCCGCCGCAGATCTTCCACCTGAAACTCGCGCCCGAGGCGTTCGTCGAGGAACTGGCCGTGGCGCGGACGTTCGTCCTGGAGTCGGACGTGCCGGACCTGAGGAGCCGCGGTTACGGGTCGCAGGCCTCGTACGAGAACGTGCTGGTGATCGGCCCCGACGGGCCCGTGGGCGGCCATCCGCTACGGTACGCCGACGAGCCCGTCCGCCACAAGATGCTGGACCTGGTGGGCGACCTGTTCCTGATGAACTGC
>JAPLMO010000070.1 GCA_026386995.1 Planctomycetota bacterium
TCGAGGCCCTGACGGAGGCGGTAGCGGACGATCACGCCCGCCTGAGCCGCGAACAGCGGCTCCTGAGGGGCTTCGTGCGGGCCACGGAACTGCCGATTCGGTTATAGATCGTCGCGACATTAGTTTTACCGGACTCAATAGCCGGCGACCTCGGTCGCCGCGCGCCGTCCGAAATCGTGAACTGGGAGTCGGGAAGCGGAAGCCAGTAGCCGGGGCACAGCGATGGTGCGGGAGGGGGGACTCGAACCCCCAGGCCCTTACGGGCACAAGGTCCTAAGCCTTGCGCGTCTGCCAGTTCCGCCACTCCCGCATGCAAGCGGCGCCCATATCGTACCGGCCGCACGACAGGCATTCAATCACTCTCCGGCAGTCCCCAGCGCGGCAGATCCCCGCCCAGGTCGAAGACTCGACTGGGCGAGCGGGTAAACTGCGACCTGCCGCGCGAAAACGGAACTCTCTCCGTCCCCGGTGCCTGGTCCCGAGTCCCTGGTTCCGGCCGTCAGACCAGCATCCCCGCGTAGCAGGCCGTCATGAAACACGCCAAAAGCCCCGCGACAACCGTCCGCAGGTTGACGCGGCGGCGGTTCTCGCCGAGTGCCCAGGCGATGCCCATCATCGCGAAAAGCCCGATGAAACTGACGAAGCGCGGCCACCCGTCTTCCATGACCCACGGCTCCCTTCGCGCCGCCGATTGTGCCACACGCAAGGGCGGACGTCGATGAAAAAGCGGCGGGAACCGGGAATCGGGAGCCGGGAACCGGGAACTGCCGCTGGCCGTTGGCTTGCTGTTGCCGGACGCCGGTTCCCGGTTGCCGGTTCCCCGTTCCCGCCGCTACTTTAGTACAAAAATGTTGGTCTACACTATAGTATATACCGGAGGGCCAAATCGGGCGCTTTTTATGCCGCGCGAGGCCGAAAACCCCCTTGGCGCTAGCGCCAAGGCCGTTTTTTCGTCTTTTGGTAAGATGGGTAAGGCGCTTTTTTACTGGTTTTTGATACTTCACACACGCTTTTGATCGGAACTTGATACCTTTTGCATCCCGCCGGGCGGTTTTGACCACCTGCGATTATATACTATAGTATATCCTACCGGGACAGTGAGGATTCCCCGACACCCCTTCCGGCGCCCCGAAAAGAATCAGGGACAGCGCCAAGCAGTTTCGGCGGGCCGGGGCGGGGGTCCGGGCGGCGTTGGCGCTGTCCCTGATTTCGGGTGATTCGGCTCCCCAACCGGCGGTATACCGTGGCCATGCCACACACAACGAGGTTGGATTCGGGTTTCGCGGCCGAGGACTGTCATTTTGGCAGTCGGCCGGAGAGCGCGACAAGGGCCTCACGCCGCAGAGGCGGGAAGCGGGAAGCCCGGCGCGCCGGGGCAGGCCGGGGAGTCGGGAGTCGGGATTCGGGAAGCGGGAACTGGGATTCGGGAATCTGGAATCGGGAACCGGGATTCGGGAATCGGGAGTCGGGAGCCGGGAACCGGGAACAAGCCCGCGGCACTGCCGCAGGATGGAGCGGCGGGAACAGGGAACCCGCCCTTAAGCCTGGCGGGCAGGCCAGGGAACCGGGAACGGCGGTGAAGAGTGGTCGCCGTGGCGACTAAACTCCGTGCGGAATGCAGAGTGAAAAACTCAACAAAGACAACAACGGCGGGATGAAACGGCGGCGGGCGTGAAGTAAGTCACACCATCGCCCGCCATGTCGCGCGGAGATTCCGAAGCGACGGTGCCATGCTCTTCGCCGCCGCAGCAGAACAAGAAAATTTTTGCGGAACCAGATTTTCTGCTTGACGCTGTTCGGTTTCGGTATATTATACGCGTATGATTACCGAGCGCGGCGCACAATTGGTCCGAGATTGTGAGAATGCACTTCGCGGGTTAGTTGCCGAGGCAGCCTCGGCTGGCAATTACGAGGCTGTTCTGCGGCTAACGTGTTGGGCCCGCGAACTCGCTACCCTTATCAATCCCCGAGTGCCAGCGGTGGAATCCACGCGACATGCTGCGGCATCAGGCAAAACCAAAGGCTCGCAAGTTTCCAAGGGACCCAAGCGAAAACCGATTAGCGAGTATCCCCGTTTCTTTCGTCGTGGCAACGCGCTATTCAAAATAGGATGGTCAAAGAGGGAGAAGTCCGAGTACCAGCATAAATCTTCGCTTGCTGTGCTCCAAACCGTCGCTGGCGCACTGGCAAAGGCTGGCGTCGATGGTCGTATCTTCACGACGGAGTCTTTCATGCCACTGCATGCAACCGGCGACGACGATTCAGTCATCCCAGACTATCAAGTGTACGTCTGCCTTGCTTTTCTAAGGCACCTTGGTATGGTTGAACAGCATGGCCGACAGGGGTACTCTCTGCCAGACGTGGCTGATCTAAACCATGCGGTTGAAGCCGCATGGCAGGGACTGCTTGAGGGCTGATCGCACGGAGGCTCCGTAATGATAGAAGCCGCGAAGATAGAGAGTTCCGTTTCCCCGGCCGACTTCCTAAAAGCGGCGATCCGAGCGTCGACCAGTACCGACGTGGAGACCCTGTTGGGTCAGCTCCGCATCACGCCGGAGGAGAAGTATGTGTTTGAGAAAGACCGCCCGGAGGCCGGTTGGCAAGCCGGCAGTTTCCACTGGTTACCGGTTGGCCGAGACCGGGGAAATGCTGGACGCATCAAGTTGGCCAACCAACCCGTCAACCCGATTGCCGAGCGGCTTGTGAACGGCATGGAAGCCTTGATCGAACTGAGTCGCAGCCGTGAAGCAAAGTCTCCATCGGACCCTGGCGCTCCTATCAGCCCGCGCGATGCCGTCAAACGGTACTTCGGTCTTCCTCCCCTTGACCAGTTGCCCAAACTGGATGCGTCTGAGGTGTCGAAGAAGATTCGGGATGCTGCGCGTGATCTTGCACGCCACCTCCGGGTTCGCTTGCTCTGGGACAAGAACTTGCGAGAATTCACGGTCACGATAGAGGACGACGGGATCGGCCAGGCCCCCGCCTTGGTCCACCTAACGCTCCTGTCCTTGGGTTCGACGACCAAAGCAGACAAGCCGTACTTGATCGGAGTGTTCGGGCAGGGTGGCTCGTCGGCTTACGCGGTTAGTCGGTACTCATGGGTCATATCGCGCCGCGCGGGCGACCTTCTCGACGGCCAGCCTGACGGCGTTGGCTGGACAGTGGTTAAGCATGTCTTTCCCGTGGGCAGGCGTGACGACTACTTTGCCTACCTGGCTGCCCACCCTGATGGGCGCGTGCCAGCCATCGCAGCTCGCGATGCGGACGCTGCCGGAGTGAGCCACGGCACGCGGTTCGCTCATCTCGGTTATGATTTCGGCAAGGGCGGATCGGCCATCATGCGTCAGTTGTTCCGAGCGCTCAATCACGTGCTCTATAACCCCGTGCTGCCCATCGAGTTGTATACCGGCGAAACGCCGGATGTCGTGTTTGGCAACTCTTACCGCCTCTCCAACTTAGGCAAGACTAAACAGAGCGTACCGCCGGCCCTGGACAAATTGTTCCCGCTACAGCCAGTTGGTATTTCCGAGAGGTGATTCATGAAAACCGTTGCGTCGCAGTTGGACAAGTCTCTGGCCACCACCATGTCGGAGGGCTATGGTGCTATCACTATCCGCGTGGTCGTGCTAGAAAAGGCTTCGTACCAGGTGCTTGCTGAAGGTGCTCCTGCGGACGCCGAGGCGGACGAAGTGTTGCCCGAACAGGACAAGCGTCCCACGGCCGGCTATCTCGAGGAATCCAAGCGGGGCCGGCAGTGCGGCGTTTTCCTGATCAACGGCCAGCGCCAACATGCGTGGGACAACCAATTCATCGTCCGCGATTTGGAGATGCCATACCTGCGTAATCGCATGATCGTGGTTGTTGATTGCGACGGGATGAAGCCGGAAATAATCGCCCAACTGAAGCAGGAACAGACATGTACTTTCAGAGAGGGGGATGCGTACCAGGCATTGAAAGCAACCATTATTCGCACTTTGAGAGCAGATCCCGATCTGTCTCGGATTCACGACGACGTAGAGGACTCAGTCCGTAAGCTTCCTAGTGCGTCCCCGGCGGTCTTGGCCATGTTTGAATCCCTAATCCAGTGAGTTTGGTTGGGGCCAAATGTTCCAGGTCTTTCATTCATGAAAGACTTTCTTGGTGAAGACCTTCAGCGCGTTGACGGCTTCCGCAACATTGTCTATGTCTTCGTAAGACAAGAACAATATCTTGTCCCGCAGGGGGGAGTTCTTCACGACCAGTCGGTCCTGAATGCGCGCTTGCTGTTCTTCGTCCGTGATTACGACCGCCTTTTGCACAAATGATGCTACCATCTCGAGACGTTCGATTGCGTCCGAGATACTTCCTCCAAGTTGCACTTCAAATGCGTATTGTACCTTACCTCCAAAATGGATCACGCGTGCCCACAGACAATCCAATTGCCTGTTTTCCACCAACTTGGGCGCATTGCGCGGCCGGG
Source organism: Planctomycetota bacterium (assembly GCA_026386995.1). Next base: position 4,460 of record JAPLMO010000070.1, read on the forward strand.
CCTCGTTGACAGAAGCACGTTTAATCGACATGAATTCAAAGAAGTCGCCAATCGCCTGTAACTTGCCCTCGACATCGTTATGCGAGACATCTTGCGCAGCCTTGGCGTCAGGCGTTGCCCGCACCCGTCTTCGCGTTGCTTCCCGGATTCCCGCCTTTGCAAGGTAATACGTGTCGGCCACCTTATTGACCAACCCGAGAGCGCGAAGCCACTCAAGACGATGCTTGAATTGCATGCGCGCATGGTTTCGATTCCAATTCACTTTCGAGTTGTCACGCACCATTCGCTCCCATGCCGAGAGCAATTCGTCGCCGGAAATGGGCTGCCCCTCTTCGATCAAGGTAGTCAACTCTTGGACACCGATGAACTGGCGCGCTATCACCTCGTACAACAGACCCGCGGATCCAGTTTTGGCGAGCTCCGAACCCGTTTGTGTGAGTGCGCAATTTCCCCCCTCCGATTTGACAAGTCCAGTCCCGAACAGGAGCAGCGCGACGATATTCCGAGCGTAACTATCCTTAATGTCGTACTCGCGTTTCAACCAATCCACAAGCCCTTGCCGGCTCAGACGGTTAATTTCGATGGATCTTAGAATTGCCAAGTAGTTCGCGAATCCTTGCGGGATTCCGCCAACCATCGGCCAGAACGTTGTCTTGTGGTCGGTCATGGAGGAGTATTATACCAAAAACAATTGACGTCAACAAGCCGGCCGCACCTGTGCAGCGACGGGTCGGATGGTCCGAACTGCGTTGAGTGACTTGCGTATTCAGTTGTCGGCCGCAGTTTCGCGCCGGTCACCGAAGTTGTAGAAAGAGGCACCTTGGCCGTCATTGCAGCCGGCAACCCAGTACGGAGCCGGCGTTTCCCGCCTACCATCGACTTGCCAGCGGTGGTAAAGCACATGTACGCCCGGATACGGAGGGCTGGTAACCACGAGACGGGCCTTCGCTTTCCCGCCGACGAAACAAGGGGCGCTGGAAATAGCCGCTGCATCCAGATTGGATAGCCCCGCTAGACTACCCCGAACTTGTTGCACAACGTGACCGAAGGCCGAGATCGCGCTAAGCATATCATAGACAGTAACGGCCAACTTCATACGGAACTGCGACAGACGTGTGTGCCTTCTGCGGCCATCCAATGCCCATTGCCCGGTGCGCAGAATGGCGCATCGTGCAAAGGCTTGTGCATTCGCACTAGGCAATCCGCTGATACTAGTAAGCGCGATTGCCATCACCTTCTTTATGAATCGGGCGCGGGGGAGGTTGAGGTTCTTGGTCCTAGGGTCTTCGAGAATCGCGGCAACGCGCGCACGCGGGGTCCAGTAGGATAGGGCCGGCACCACAGTGTCCGCCCATCCCCGTAGCGAAACCGCTTCGGCTTCCAGTAGGGCCGTGGTCTTAACGGCAGTAATGAACACAGCCAGAGAGTTGAGATCGTTGCCTGCGGCTTGCCGTCCGAGGGCAAGTGCCTCGACAACTGATGTTCCGCCGCCCATGTATGGATCCAATACAAGATCGCCGGGCTTTGTAAAACACTTTATGGCTGCCGCCGCAAAAGTTGGCGAGAATCTGGCAGGGTGCCGGTAGAAATTGTGTGTCCATCCACTTACTGGCTGCCGGTCGTGTGCTGCGGCAACCAGTGTGTCAATCATGGCCGTGCTATTGGGGTTTGTCGCTTGCATTGTCAACCTCGGGTTCTTACCCCCATGCTACTTGCCGCAACTCTTGCTGGCGACGCATTTGTGCCTACGAGGCCGATCCCAATACGGGCTCTTGCACTTAGGGCAGACGCGGGGCAATTCCCCGCGATTGCGCGGTGCCCAAGTGTGCCCACATCGCTCGCACTGAAATCCGGATAGTTGCACCTTCGCCATATTCACGTATTATATCGGCCCGGTGATAGCCGTAGTATAAGTTTTTCCGGGTATTACTAGGAGGTACATAGTGGCTTTGCCCCGGCGTCAGTTACGTCTCAGCCCTTCAGGCTGGACGAACGCCCTCCCCCACGGCTATTCCGTTGCCTTTTCTTCCCAGCCCGCTAGATTACGGTGACGGGCGGCGGCGGGGCGAAACGCGGACGGCATGGGGACTGGTGGGAGGCGGTAATGCGCATCACAACGGCAACGGTTCTGGCAATTCTCGGCCTGATGGTCCTGGGGACCTCGGACGCAACAGCGCAGGTCTCGCCGCCGCAGGGGTTCACGGCGCTCTTCAGCGGCAAGGATTTCACGGGGTGGCACGGCATGGGCCATGCCGATCCGCGAAAAGTCTGGGCCATGACCGACGAGGAGCGGGCTAAAAAATTCGCCGACAGCATGGAGGACGTCAAGAAGAACTGGCGAATCGACGGCGGCGAACTCGTCAACGACGGCCACGGCGCGTACCTGACGACCGACAAAGACTACGGCGACATCGAACTCCTCCTGGAGTACAAGACCGTCGCGAAGGCCGACAGCGGTGTGTACCTGCGCGGCACGCCGCAAGTACAGATCTGGGACTACACGAAAGAGGGGGGCAAGTGGAACATCGGGGCCGACAAGGGGTCCGGCGGACTCTGGAACAACAGCCCCGGCGTCCCCGGCAAGGACCCGCTCGTCCCGGCCGACAAACCGTTCGGCGAGTGGAACAGCCTGCGGATCATCCAGACGGGCGCGCGAACGACCGTCTACCTGAACGGCAAACTCGTCGTCGACCACGCCATCATGGAGAACTTCTGGGACCGCAAACTGCCGCTCTTTGCGAAGGGGCCGATCCAGTTGCAGACGCACGGCGGCGAAATCCGCTGGCGGAACATCTTCGTCCGCGAAATCCCGGCCGATGAGGCCAACGCCGCGCTCGCCAAGAGGGGCGATGAGGGGTTCACCCCCGCCTTCAACGGCAAGGATTTCGACGGATGGGACGGGCCGCTTGACAATTACCAGGTCAAGGACGGGACCATCCTGTGCAAGCCCGGCAAGGGCGGCACGATATACACCAAGCAGGAATACGGCGATTTCGTCGCGCGGATGGAGTTCCTCCTGCCGCCAGGCGGCAACAACGGCCTGGCCATCCGGTACCCCGGCAAGGGCGACACGGCTTACGTCGGCATGTGCGAACTCCAGGTGCTGGACAACGATGCGGCGCAGTACGCCAAACTTGACCCGCGGCAATATCACGGCTCGGCCTACGGCATGGTTGCGGCGACGCGCGGGCGCCTGCGGCCAACCGGGCAGTGGAATTTCCAGGAGGTGACCGTCAAGGGATCGACGATCAGGGTGGAACTGAACGGCACGGTGATCCTCGATTGCGACCTCTCGAAGGTGACCGAGTACATGGCCAACCACGCGCATCCCGGCAAGGAACGCACGAAAGGGTACTTCGGGCTGGCGGGGCACGACGACCCGGTGCAGTTCCGCAACATCCGCATCAGGCCGCTGGATGGGGCGAAGTAGGCAAACGAAAGGGACACCGTGGCCAAGGAATCATCGGACGAGCAGGCCCTGCGTGGCCGGGCCGAGGCGGCAGGCCAGGGACACGTTTTCCGGTTCTGGGAGGACCTGCCGGGGGAAGGTCGCCGGCGGCTGCTGGAGCAACTGGCGGAGGTCGACTTCGCGGAACTCTCGCACCTTGTGCGCGAGCAGATCGCCGAGCGGCGTCCCTTCGAGTTGCCGCCCGGCCTGGAACCCGCGCCGTTCATTCCGCTGCCCTCGACGCCCGAAGACCGCCATCGCCGCCTGCGGATGCAGCGTCTGGGCGAAGAACTCATCGCGGCCGGCAAGGTGGCAGCATTCGTCGTAGCGGGCGGCCAGGGGACGCGCCTGGGCTTCGACGGCCCGAAGGGGGCGTTCGCGATCGGCCCGGTCTCGCGGCGTCCGCTCTTCCAGATTTTCGCCGAGGCCATCCACGCCGCACGCCACGCTTTCGATGCGCCCATCCCGTGGTACATCATGACCAGCCGGGCCAACGATCTGGCGACCCGCGACTTCTTCGAGTCCTACAACTACTTCGACCTGCCGCGTGAAGACGTCAAGTTCTTTGCCCAGGGGATGATGCCGGCCGTGGACCTGGAAGGGAAACTCATCATGGCCGGCCGCGACCAACTGGCGTGGAACCCCGACGGCCACGGCGGCTCGATCCGGGCGCTGGCGCGCAGCGGGATGCTGACGGACATGCGCCAGCGCGGCATAGAGACGATCAGTTACTTCCAGGTCGATAATCCGCTCGTGCCGCCCGTCGACCCCGTGTTCATCGGCTACCACGCCGACGCCAAGAGCGACATGTCTAGCAAAATGGCCCGCAAGCGCGACGCGGGGGAGAAGGTCGGCAACTTCTGCGTCTCGGGCGGGCGACTGTACGTCATCGAGTACAGCGACCTGCCGAAGGAACTGGGCGACCAGCGCCAGCGCGACGGCAGCCTGCGGGTCGCCGCCGGCAGCATCGCCATCCACATCCTGGACCGGCGGTTCGTGGAGCGTCTGAACTCCGGCGCGCGGTTCGCCCTGCCCTTCCACCGGGCGGAAAAGAAGATCCCGTTCGTCGACGAGCAGGGCCTGCCGCACAATCCGCAGAAGCCCAACGGCATCAAGTTCGAGACGTTCGTCTTCGACGCGCTGCCGATGGCCGAGCGGCCGGTGGTCCTGGAGATCGACCGGGCCGCCGAGTTCAGCCCCGTCAAGAACGCCGACGGCGAGGACAGCCCCGCAACCGCGCGGCGAGACATGGCCCGCCTGGCCGCACACGAACTTCAAGAGGCCGGCCTCGCCGTGCCGCGCGGCCCGGACGGCGAGCCGAAATTCAAGGTCGAGATCAGCCCGCTGGCCGCACGCGGCGTGACGGAACTGAAGGCCCTCGCCGCACGGCTGGGACTGAAGGAAGTGACGGGCGACCTGTATCTCGGCCCGGAGACGGCGTAGGCGTTGTACAACGCCGTTCTATTTTGCCCCCCGTGAATGTATGTGTTTAGCGTGCACACCAGCGAATGTGGCACGGCTGGCTTGCCCAGCCGTGGCAGAAGGCCCGCGACACTTCCCACGGCTGGACAAGCCAGCCGTGCCACACACGCTATTGCGTTGCGCGCCATGCGTTACACGATCAGCATCGCATCGCCGTAACTGTAAAAGCGGTATCCCGCCTGAATCGCCTCGGCGTACGCCGCCAGGATGCGTTCGCGCCCCGCGAAGGCCGAGACAAGCACCAAGAGCGTCGATCGCGGCAGGTGGAAGTTCGTCACGAGCGCATCGACCGCACGGAACCTGTGCGGCGGGCGGATGAAGATGTCGGTCCAGCGGCCGCCGGCCTGCACGCCTCCATCGCCGGCCGCGGATTCCAGCGCCCGGACGGTCGTCGTGCCGACGGCGACGATGCGGCGGCCCTCGGAGCGGGCGCGGTTGATCTCGGCCGCAGCCTCCGCTGAAATCTCCGCGAACTCCTCGTGCATCAGGTGGTCCGCCAGGCGCTCGACGCGGACCGGCTGGAACGTCCCCACGCCCACGTGCAGCGTGACCGCCACCCGCCCGATGCCGCGCGCGGCCAGCCGCTCAAGAACGCGGGGCGTAAAGTGCAGGCCCGCCGTCGGGGCGGCCACGGCGCCGTCGCGGCGGGCGTAAACGGTCTGGTAATCCTCGCGGTCGCCGGCGCCGAGGGCCGCGGCCCGGCCCTTCCGGCGGATGTAGGGCGGCAGCGGCGGGCGGCCGACGGCGTCCAGCAGCCGCAGGGCGTCGGTAGCCGCGGGCGGGCGGACGCGCCACGAGCCGCCCTCGCCTCGGCCGACGAGTTCCAGTGTCGCCCGCTCCTCGCCGGCCGCAGCCACAAGCGCCACGGCCTGGCCCTCGCGGAGGCGACCGCGGCCCTGCAAGAGAACTTCCCACAGGCCGTCGGCGACAGTGCGAAGGAAAAGACCCTCGATGCGGGCGCCGCTTGAGCGACGGGCCGTGAACGCCGCCGGAATGACGCGGGTGTCGTTAACGACCAGCAGGTCCGTCGGCAGCAGCAAGTCGGGCAACTCGTGGAAGCGATGGTGCGCGACGGCGCCCGTGCGGCGGTCGAGAAGCATGAGGCGCGAGGCGTCGCGCGGCCGGGCGGGCGACTGCGCGATCCGCTCGGGCGGCAACACGTAGTCGAAGTCCGAGATTTTCTTGTCGGCGTCCGGCATTCGCTTGTGCCTTACCCCTGCCGGGTGGCATGGTCACGCTGTTGCGTGACCATGCGCCTCGAACAGCGCCAAGCCCGTCACTGCAACATGGTCACACAACAGCGTGACCATGCCACCCTGCTGGGCCACCTTGCCCCGCGATTGTATGGAATCTCGGCGCGGGCGGCAACCGGCGAGGCGTCCTTTGTCGCCGCAAAGTGATAATGTCCGGTTTCCGCAAATTAGAAATGTCCTCTTTCGGGGTGAACAGCCGAACGAAAGAGGATGGAACTACGAATGAGTGCGAAGGAACGGGATCGGATGAAGGTGATGTCGGCCCTGT
>JAPLMO010000451.1 GCA_026386995.1 Planctomycetota bacterium
CGGGCAGGTGGCGGACCTCAGGGCCGAACGTGAGCGCCTGGCCGATGAGCGGCTGCTGGACGTCATCCACCGCCGCAAGACGGCCCGCATGATCGAGGCCGCGGCCGTCATGGGCGCGATCTCGGCCGGCGCCAGCGAGCATCTGGAGCGCAGCCTGCGGGAGTTCGGGGGTCATCTGGGCCTGGCGTTTCAGATCGCCGACGATATTCTTGATGCGGAATCGACGACCGAGGTCCTCGGCAAGACCGCCGGCAAGGACGCGGCGGCCGGCAAGTTGACGTACGTGAAATGCTACGGTGTGGCGGCCGCACGCGCGCGGGCGCGGGCCGAGGCCGACCGGGCGGTCGACGCCCTCAGCGTCTTCGGCCACGAGGCCGACCTGCTGAGGGACGTGGCGAGGTTCGTCGTGCAAAGGACGTTTTGAGGGTTGCGGCACAGAGGGTGACGCTTGGCCACCGGCTTACTGAATGAAATCCGCTCTCCCGCCGACCTTCGGCGCTTCGGTCCTTCGGCCCTGGAGCAACTGGCCCGCGAGATCCGCGCGCTGATTACGCAGACCGTGGCGGCGCGCGGCGGGCACCTGGCGTCGAACTTGGGCGTGGTGGACCTGACGCTGGCGCTGCACCGCGTCTTCGACTTCTCGCGCGATCACCTTGTCTGGGACGTCGGGCACCAGTGCTACGCGCACAAAATCATCACGGGCCGCCGCGAGGGCTTTGAGAATCTGCGGACGGCGGGCGGCGTGAGCGGGTTTCCGCACCCGGCCGAGAGTCCGTACGACCTTTTCCGCACCGGTCACGCGGGGGCCAGCATCTCCACCGCGCTGGGCCTGGCGCTGGCCGAGCGTGCGGCCGCGTCGGGACTGCGGACCGTGGCGGTCATCGGCGACGGGGCGCTGGGGGCGGGGCTCGCCCTGGAGGGCCTGAACCACGCTGGCTACGTCGGGGCCAACCTCCTGGTGGTCCTGAACGACAACCAGATGTCGATCAGCCCGACGGTCGGGGCGCTCTCGCGGTACCTGACGCGGATGCGCACGCGGCCCGGCTATGACAGCCTGAAGCAGGAGGTCCGCGACGCCCTCGAGAAGTTGCCGATGGGCGACTCGCTCGCCCGTGCCATCCACACCTTCAAGGACGCCGTCAAGGAAGCGGTCGTGCCGGACCACGTGTTCGAGCGGTTTGGGTTCCGCTGCTTCGGGCCGGTCGACGGGCACGACATCGCGGGCCTGCTGGAGGTGCTGGAGGAGATGAAGCACCTGGAGGGGCCGCGCCTCTTGCACGTCAACACGCGGAAAGGCTTCGGGTTCGCCCCGGCGGCGGAGGAACCGGCCGCGTGGCACAGCGCCCGGCCCTTCACGGAGCAGAACGGCCAGATCATCTCGGACGACGAGTCGCTGGAACCGTCGACGTGGACGCACGCGGCCGTCACCACGCTGGTGGACCTCGGGCAGGCCGACGAGCGGGTCGTCGCCATCACGGCGGCCATGCCCGAGGGGACGGGCCTCCTGAGGTTTGCACATAGGTTCCCGGCCCGATTCTTCGACGTAGGCATCTGCGAGCAGCACGCCGTGGCGCTGGCGGCGGGGCTGGCGAAGGGCGGCCTCAGGCCGGTCGTCGGCATCTACTCCACGTTCCTCCAGCGCGGCTACGACCAACTGTTCCAGGAGGTGGCGCTTCAGGGCCTGCCGGTGGTGATGCTCGTGGACCGGGCGGGCCTCGTGGGTGCCGACGGGCCGACGCATCACGGCCTGTACGACATCGCGTACCTGCGGCACCTGCCGGGCTTCACGATCGCCGCGCCGGCCGATAAACGCGAACTGGAGGGGATGCTGAAACTGGCCCTGGCGACGGGCGGCCCGTGGGCCATCCGGTATCCGCGAGACCGCGCCCCGGAAACGAATTTTTCCGACGAGCCGGTGGCGATCGGCCGCGCGGCGGTTCTGAGGCGCGGCAAGGCGGGGGCGATCCTCGCGCTCGGGGCGACCGCGGCGCCGGCAGTGGAGGCGGCGGAGCAACTGGCGGGGCAGGGCGTGGACCTGACGGTCGCCAGCGCCCGCTTCGCCAAGCCTGTCGATGGCGAGTGCCTGGTGCGCCTGGTGGCTGAGCATCCGTGGGTGATGGTGCTGGAGGACCACACGGCCCCCGGCGGGTTTGGGTCGGCGGTCCTGGAGGCGGCGGCCGAGCGCGGCTTGGACACGCGGAAGATTCACCGCGTGGCCGTTGCGGACCAGTTCATCGAGCACGCCGGCCGCGGCGTCCAACTGGCCGCCGCCGGCTTGACGGCCGAAACCATCGCCGCCCGTGCAAAGAAGTTGGGCAGCCGCTAACTAAGGCGGGGCACCGCCCTGGTACGGCACCGCTGATGTTGTAAGGTTTGCGCGGTGGGTCTCCTGACCCACCGCGCACAAAAGTGGCGTTCCCGTGACCGCAATGGCTGTACCGCGCGGCGGGTCAGGAGACCCGCCGCGCAATCAAACAAGGGAGGCGAAAGCCGTGAAACGCATCCTGCTCCTCGTGAACACCGAGAAGCCCGCGGCCCGCGAGGCGGCGGACCAACTGACCCCCTGGTTTTCCGGCCGCGCCGTCGCCGAGACCCTCGGCCTGGCCGACACGGCCATCCAGACCGCGGCCGACCTGGTAGTCGTGCTGGGCGGCGACGGCTCCATCCTGAAGGCCGCCCGCATGCTCGCCGGCCGCGAGATTCCCGTCCTTGGCATCAACATGGGCAAACTCGGCTACCTGGCCGAGTTCACCGCCCAGGAGTTCCGCGACAAGTTCGACCTGATCTTGTCGGGCAAGGCCCCGGTCGCGCGGCGGATGATGCTCGCGGTGCGGTGCGAGCGGCCGGGCGGCACACCGACCGAGTACCTGGCCCTCAACGACGTGGTGCTGACGGGCGGCGACCGGCATCGCATGATCGGCGTGGCCGCCGCCATCGACGGCGAGCCCATCACCACGTATTACGGCGATGGCGTCCTGGTGGCGACGCCCACCGGCTCGACGGCGTACTGCCTTGCGGCGGGCGGGCCGCTCCTGATGCCCGGCCTGGAGGCGATGGCCGTGGTCCCGGTGTGCCCGCACTCTCTGACGCACAGGCCGATCGTGGTCCGGCCGGACCGCGAGATCGTGCTGGAATCGTGCGGCCTTCAGCGCGAGGCCATCTGCGTCGTCGACGTGCAGGAGATGATACGCCTGGCGCGCGGCGAGCGCGTGCGCGTCCGCCGCGCGGCGGCATCGTTCCTCATCGTGCAGAACCCCGACCGGCGGCCGTTCGAGACGCTGCGCGAGAAACTCTCGTGGGGGCAGGTGCCGCGTTATGGCTGAGTCGTTCGAGCCCGCGGCGGGAGCCGCGGGGTATTCCATCGAACCGGTGTTGACGAACCGCCGCCGGCAGCCTTATGATGCCTTGGCGGCCTTTAGCGAGATTCGACTAATGGCTCACCAAGTGAAAATCCTCACGCAGTACTGCAAAGGTTGCGAACTGTGCGTTGCGGCATGCGCCAAGGGCGTGCTGGAGATGTCGGAAGAGTTGACCGAGATCGGCGTCCGCCCGGCCCGACCCAAGCCCGGCGCCGAGTGCATCGGCTGCACGCTCTGCTACCAGGTCTGCCCGGACGCGGCCATTGAAATCTGGGAAGTCTCCAAGCCCTGACCATCGCAGATTGCGAATTGCGGATTGAACGGCCCGCGTATGGCTGGCGTTCAATCCGTTGTTTGTTTTAATCCGCAATTCGCAATTCGCAATTCCTTCATTGACCCTGCCTGCCTCGCCGCCTTAAGATACCCCCGTCTCTTGCCTTGAGAGGAGGCTTGTGTGGCGCCGGTAACCACGGAAGAGAAGGTCCTGATCACAGGCAACGTTGCGGCGGCCGAGGGGGCGGTCCGGGCGGGTTGCCGATTCTATTTCGGCTATCCGATTACGCCGCAGAGCGACCTGCCGGAGTACATGTCCGAACGGATGCCGGAGGTGGGCGGCACGTTCATCCAGGCCGAGAGCGAACTGGCCGCCATGGCCCTCGTGCACGGGGCCGCGGCGGCCGGCGGCCGCGCGATGACCTCCTCATCCTCCCCCGGCATGAGCCTGAAGCAGGAGGGCCTCAGTTACCTCGCGGGCAGCGAACTGCCGGCCCTCATCGTCAGCGTGCAGCGCGGCGGGCCGGGGTTGGGGGACGTCCGCTGCAGCCAGGCCGACTACTTCCAGGCGACGCGCGGCGGCGGGCACGGCGATTACAGGCTCATCGTCCTGGCGCCGCACACCGTCCAGGAAACCTTCGACATGGCCTACGGGGCGTTCGACTTGGCAGAAAAGTGGCGGTGCCCCGTCATGATCCTCTCCGACCAGCAACTCGGGCAGATGATGGAGCCGGTCGTCCCGGCCCCGATGCAGAACATTCCGGCCGTCCAGGACCACCCGTGGGTGCTCTCCGGCGCCGAGGGCCGCCCGGCCCGCATCGTCAAGAGTTTCTACTGGCGGCAGGGCGAACTGGAGGAGTTCAACAAGCGCCTTCGCGAGAAGTACCTCAGGATGGAGAAGGAACTGCCGCAATGGGAAGAGGACCGCACGGCCGACGCCGAGATTGTCCTCGTGGCCTACGGCACGAGCGCCCGGATCGCGCGCGACGCCGTCACGGAGGCGCGCCAGGCGGGCATCAAGGCGGGCCTCGTGCGGCCGGTCACGGTCTGGCCGTTCCCGGCGGCGCCGCTCGTGGCGGCGGCCAAGCGCGGGGCGAAGTTCCTCATCGTCGAAATGAGTTGGGGCCAGATGGTCGAGGACGTCAAACTCGCCCTCTACGGAACCCCGCGCCCGGTGGACCTCTGCTGGCGCGCCGGCGGCGGCGTGCCGACCGTGGCGGAAGTGTTTGAGAAAATGAAAACAAGGTGACTGGGTGACTGGGGGTGACTAGTCACCTAGCAACCTAGTCACCTTTGTCAGGGGACGCTCAAAATGGCTGAAGCCGCGATGAAATTGAAGGTCGGCCGCCCGCAGACGCTGCGGACCCTACGCACGCACTACTGCGCCGGCTGCGGGCACGGGGTGGCCCACCGCATCATCGCCGAGATCATCGACGAGTGGGGCCTGCGCGGCCAGACGATCGGCATGGCGCCCGTCGGCTGCGGGGTCCTCATGCACCAGTACATCGACGTGGATATGTGTGAGTCGCCGCACGGACGCACGCCAGAGGTGGCCTCGGGCATCAAGCGTGCCCGGCCCGACAAACTCGTCTTCTGCTACCAGGGCGACGGCGACCTGGCGGCCATCGGCACAAACGAGATCATCCACGTCGCCAACCGCGGCGAACCGATCAGCGTCATCTTCATCAACAACGCCATCTACGGAATGACCGGCGGCCAGATGGCCCCGACGACCGTCCCCGGCCAGAAAACCACCACCAGCCCACAGGGCCGTAGCATCACGAGCGAGGGATACCCTATCCGCGTGTGCGAACTCCTGGCGACGCTCGAGAAGCCCGCGTACCTGGAACGCTGCGTCATCGGGTCGGCCAAGGAGATCCAGCGCACCAAGACGGCCATCAAGAAGAGTTTCCGCGTCCAGAGGGACCTGAAGGCGTTCAGCCTCGTCGAAATCCTCTCTCCGTGCCCCACGTACTGGCGCGTCCCGCCCACGAAGTCCGTCAAGTACATCGAGACGTGGATGGAGAAAATCTTCCCGCCGGGGGTGGTCAAGGATACGACGAAGTAACTGGGTGGCTGAGTGACTGAGTAACTGAGTAACCGGAAGACCCAGAACGGAGGTGCAGCCATGTCCGACCCGTCACTCGCGGTTTCCCGCCGGGACTTTCTGCGCGGCATAACGGCCGCGGCGCTCATGGGGCCGGCGGCGGCGCTGGCGGCGCCGGAGGAGAAGGCCGGCCGCAAGGTCCGCATCGGCGTCGTCGGAGGCAACTTCGGGGCGCAGTGGCAGTGGCACCTCGACCCGGGCTGCATCGTCGAGGCCGTCAGCGACCTCAGGGCCGACCGCCGCGAGTACCTCCGGCAAACCTACAAGTGCGACAAGACCTACGAGCGCCTCGAAAAACTCGTCCTCGATCCCAAGGTCGAGGCCGTTGCGGTCTTTACCGGCGCCCCGGACCACGCGCGGCACGTGCTGGAGTGCTTCCGGCACGGCAAGCACGTCATCTCGGCCGTGCCCGCGTGCCTGACGCTCGAAGAGGCCCGCGAGATGAAGGAAGCCAAGGAGCGCACCGGCCTCCACTACATGATGGCCGAGACGAGTTACTACCGCTGGCCCACGATCCTCGCGCGGCAACTCTGGAAAGAGAAGCGGTTCGGCGGCTTCCTCTACAGCGAGGTCGAATATTACCACAACATGATCGGCGCCGCGCGCGACGGGCTCTCGTTCGACCGCGGCCAACGCACCTGGCGGTACGGCTACCCGCCGATGCTCTATCCGACGCACTCAACCTGCTTCCACGTCGGCGTGACGGGCGAGCGTCTCACCAGCGTCTCGTGCCTGCCGTGGGGCGACGCCGATCCGGCCCTCAAGGACAACCAGTACAAGAACCCGTGGTGCAACCAGGTGGCGCTCTTCGAGACGAGCGGCCCGAGCATCTGCCGCTGCAACGTCTTCTGGCGCGTGCAAGCCGAAGGCGAGCGGGCACAGTGGCTCGGCCAGAAGATGGCGATGTACATGGCGGGCTCAAGCGGCCAGCCGTTTGTCATCCGCGAGGCCGGCAAGAAGGATGTCCGCGACGTGCCCGACTACTTCCCGCTCCTGCCCGAGCCGATGCGCGTGGCCACCGGCCACGGCAACTCCCACGGGTTCCTGACGCACGAGTTCGTCGCGGCGCTGGCCGAGAACCGCCCGCCCGCCGTTGACCTGTACGAGGCATTGGCGATGACCGTCCCAGGCATCGTCGCGATGGAATCCTCCCGCAAGGGCGGCGAGCGGTTGAAGGTGCCGGGTTTCGACAAGGCGTAATCCGACAGCGCAACTTCGAGGTTTTGCGCGGCGGTTCAGGTCGAAGAGTCGCCTGGGCGACAGAACCGCCGCGCACAATAGGGAAGTTGTGCCGTCGCATTGGAAGAATTCCGAGTTAACCAGGACCAAACGGAGAACAGGCCATGGATGCGAAAATCACAAGACGCACGTTTCTCGAAGTGGCGGCGGTTGGTGCGGCGGGGGTTGCGGCCCTCGGGGCCGCAGGATGTGCCGCGCAGCAGACACGATCCGGGCCGTGGGCCCCCGTGGACGCCGCCAGGCCCAAGGTCCGCATCGCGAAGGTCTACGCCGGCCACGCGGGGCCGGGATGGCCGATGGCAAGGGTGGACGTCAAGGCCGAGCACAGGCGCGTCGAGGCCGAACTCGCCCGCGTCCTCCCCACGATGCCCGACATCGAGTTTATTGATGCCGGCCTCGTCACCGGCGGCTCGCAGATAACCGCGGTCAAGGAGAAGTGCCGCGCGGCAGACGGCGTCCTCGTCATGCAACTGACGATGGGCGTCGGCGATCTCCTGAACTCCTTGCTGGAACTCGACGTGCCCGTGGTTCTCTTTGCCGAGCCGTACTGCGGCCACGACTGGCACACCGTCGCCAGCCTCCAGCGCGAGGGCAAACGCATAGATTGCTGGGCCAGCAGCCGCTTTGAGGACGTGGCCGCCGCCGTCCGGCCCATCCGCGCCTTCAGGCGCCTCAAGGACGCCAAGGTCCTTCACCTGAGCCAGGGCGACGCCGACGCCGGGTACGTCAAACTCATCAAGGACAAGTTCGGGACCGAGATCAAGTCGCTCCACCTGCCGGACCTTGAGGCGGCGTACAAGGCCGTCTCGCCGGCGGCGGCCCAGGCCGAGGCCGACGACTGGATCCGCGGGGCCGACAAGATCGTTGAGCCCACGCCGCTGGACATCCTCAAGGGCGCCCGCATGGCACTGGCGCTAAAAACCCTCGTTGACGCCGAGCGGGCCGACATCATCACCATCAACTGCCTCGGCATGGGCCTCATCGACCGCGACATGGGCTACCCGTGCCTGGGCTTCGTCCGACTCAACAACATGGGCCTCGGCGGCGTGTGCGAGGCGGACCTGAAGAGCACCGTGACGCAACTCATCTTTACGCACCTCGTGGGACGGACGGGCTTCGTCACCGACCCGTGCTTTGATTACTCCAACAATACGATTCTCCACGCCCACTGCGTCGGGGCCACGCGGATGGAAGGCCCCGACGGGCCGGCCGCGCCGTACATCATCCGCAGCCACCTGGAGGACAACCGCGGCGCGGTTCTCCAGGTCAAGATGCGCACGGGCGGGCCGGTGACGATGGCGCGCCTGATCGGCGGCGATGCGCTCTTGTACTCCACCGGCCAGGCGGTTGACAGCCCACTGGTGGAGCGCGGCTGCCGCACGAAACTCGCCGTCAAGGTGGAGCATCCCGAACGGTTCCTGGAGAACTGGTCGTGCGGACTCCACCGGGTGATCTTCTACGGCGACCACACGCGCGACGTTGAGCGGTTCTGCCGGTTCATGAAGATTCGCATCCTCCGCGAAGGGACCGACGACCTGCGCGACGTTCCCGGCCTGGAGTGGGTGCCGCACATACACGCCTAGTAGGCTGTCAGGACCAAGCCTGTGGGTGCCACGGCTGCGCCTTGTGCAGCCGTGGCACCCACAATGTTAGAGTTGACGCACTATTAGAGCCGTCCGATGGCCGTGGGAGGGTGGAGGCGGCGGGGTTCGATAATGCGTGCAAAACATGGGGACGTTACAGATTTCAGGAGAACGTCATGAGTGTAATCAATGGTCTCCCAGTACGCGTACTGCTGTTGGTATTCCTGGGTCTCGCCGGGGTGGCCTCGGCCGAGGAGGGGACGATCACCTACGAGCCCGGCGAGGGCGCCGGGCAGGGGAAGCATATCGTGTTTGTCTGCGGCGACTGGGAGTATCGCTGCGAAGAGAGCCTGCCGATGCTCGCCAGGATATTGGCCAAGCGGCACGGGTTCAAATGCACGGTCCTCTTCTCCATGAATCCGAAAGACGGCACGGTTGACCCGAGCGTGAAGAACAACATTCCCGGAATGAGCGTTTTGAAGAGTGCCGACATGATGGTCGTGTTCGCCATGGATCTTACCCTGCCTGACGAGCAAATGAAGCCCTTTGTCGAGTTCCTTGAAACGGGCAAGCCTGTTTTCGGAATTCGCTGCACGCTGCTGTCGTTTCGCTACCCCAAGAACTCGCCCTATGCGCGTTTTGACGTCGGCGACGGCGGTTATGCGACCGCATTGTTCGGCGAATCGTGGAAAGGCCACTATGGCGACCACGGCAAGGAAAGTACGCGGGGACTGCGCGCGGGCCTGAACGAAGCCCATCCCATCCTTCGCGGCGTGAATGATGTCTGGGGCCCGACGGACGTCTATCGCGTCACCAAACTGCCAGCGGATGCCACGGTGCTCATGTACGGCCAGGTTCTCGCTGGCATGAAGCCCGACGACCCGCCGAATTGGCAGAAGTCGATCATGCCCATGGTGTGGACGCGCGAGATCAAGCGCGATTCCGGCACGATCTCCAGAGTCGTGATGAGCACCATCGGCGCCGCGCAGGATATGGAAAGCGAGGACCTCCGCCGCCTCTATGTGAACAGCATATTCTGGGCTGTCGGCCGGGAGGCCGGCATCCCCAAGAAGGCGGATGTCCGTTACGTCGGCGGGGACTGGAAAGCATCTCCTTTTGGCGGAGGAAAGTTTCGCCATGGCCTCAAGCCGGGGGACTTTGCAGTGAAGGAGGAATAAGCAGCGTAGGGGCGAGTCTTCGACATGCCTCGCCCCTACGGTAGCGTAAGGCGCCTTTAACTGAGCGGGTTACGTCCGCAAAAGGAAAACATTCATTATGGCCACAAACCTGACGTCCCCGGTTCTCGCGGTACTTGCAGCGACGTTATGGCTTGCGGTCGCCGCCGAGGCGGCAAAGCCGCAAACGGCGGAAGCCGGCAAGCCGCCGGTTCTGACCGAAAAGACGCCCGCGCCGCCCGAAACCATCCAGGCCGGTTTTTTTACGCCAAAGCGCAAGGGCATGATTTGGGATACCTGGATTTATTACCACGAGGGCAAATACTACATGTACTATCTGGCCGGTGTCGGCGGACGCTGGGACGGACACGAACTGGCCACCTCTGAAGACGGCGTCCACTGGAAGGAATATGGCGTGATGGTCAAGCCCCGCGATGGGGTAACCTGGATGGGCACGGGCCACATCTGGAAGTCACCCGACTTCGACAAGACCCGCCGCTGGGTGATGAATTACTCCGAACACGTCGGCGACAAACAGGACATCATGTTCGTGACCTCCACGGACCTGCTGAACTGGACGAAGGTCGACGAGAAGCATCGTTTTGTGCAGGACGTCCGGTGGTACAAAGCGAAAGGCCGATGGGATTGTATCGACGCGATCCAGCGCGCGGACGGCAGTCTCTATGGCTATTTCACCGCCGATCCCGATGGAACCAAGGTCAACTACCGGCCCTGCGGGTTCGGCTTTGCCGAGAGCAAGGACGGCATCGCCTGGACCGCGCTTCCGCCCGTCGAGGGGGATATTGGCGGCGAATTCGGCGGGATTCAGAAGATCGGCGAGAAGTACTACATACTCGTCAGCGAAGGCCGCGTCGCCGTCGGCGACAAGCCCGAGGGGCCCTTTCTTGGACAGAAGAAGAACCACAACGTCTTTGGCAAGGGCTGCAACATCTATTTCCCCCGTTTTTTCCACACCGCGCCCGGCGGCCCACTGGTCAATCATTTCTACACGGGCGGCAAGGTCTTTGCCGCACCCTTGAAGGATGTCGAAATCGATCGCGAAGGCATCCTGCGGCTCAAGTGGTGGAAAAACAACGACAACCTCAAAGCCAGGCCGGTGGAAACCAGGCTGGTCGCGGCCGGCAAGGAATACGCATCTTCTCTGAGAATGCTGGATACGAAACTGGACCTGAGCCGAACCCATGTCATTGAAGGCATGGTGCGAGAGGTGTCGCCACAGGCGGCGGGCGGCGGCAAACACGGCATCTTCTTCGACCAGGGCAACGGTCAGGGCCAGTGCCTCCTCCTGGCGCGCGATGCAGCCCGGTTCGGAACCGTCAAAGCCGATGGAAGTGATCTGAAAATCCAACAAACCACCAGCCGCGACATGGACTTCGGCCACAACCTGACGTTCCGCCTGGTCATCAGGCTCGACATGATGGAACTGTACGTCAATGACTACCTGATGAACCTCAATCGCGTGAAATGCAACGGGCAGGTCGGTTTCATGGGCGCAGAAGACGAGGGCGCGTTCGAGAACAT
>JAPLMO010000517.1 GCA_026386995.1 Planctomycetota bacterium
CCGCAGAACGAACTGGAGTTCGTCGAACCGTACAACTCCTGCGTCTACAAGCCGGAGGAGTTTGCGGCAATCGTCAAGGTCATCGGCCAGGCGTTCAAGAAGGAAGGCCTGAACGTGAAACTGTTCGGCCCCGAAGACATGACCCACTACGGCCCGCGAACCGTCCGGTTCATCGAGGCCGTGGAGGACGACCCCGCCGCCAAGCCGCTGCTGAACATCCTGGCCACGCACGGTTACAGCGACGGTATCCAGAGCACCGGTTCGGTCCAGGAAAACGCCGACTTCTGGGGCCTCATCAAGGACTACGGCAAACCATACTGGCAGACCGAGACCGGCCCCGGCGCGGCCGACGACCGCTGGAACGACGGCGGCCCCGACGGCACGGTCACCAACGTCAAGACCGGCAAACTCGTGGAGGGCGCCCTGGCGAGCATCGGCGGGCGACACCACTACGCCCTGGCCTACGGACAGGCCTCGGCCTGGCTCTTCTGGCAGATCACCGAGCCCAAGCCCAGCATCCACGCCCTGATGGTCCGCGACCAGCCCGGCAAACGCTACTACGTGGCCAAGCAGTTCTGGCGGTACATCCGTCCCGGTGCGGTCCGCATTGCGGCCGGCCCCGACGGCGGCGAAAAGGGCGTGTGCCTCACCGCCTACCAGCACCAGCGCGACAAGACCGTCACCGTGGTCCTGCTGAACCGTTCTGACGACAACGTTAAGACGACGGTCGCCCTGAAGACCGACGTTCCCGTAACCGCCTTTGAGACGTTCCGCACGAGCCTCAAGGAAGACTGCGTGGCCGTCGGCAAGACGCCCGTGGCCGGAGGCAAGGCCGTCCTCACGCTGCCGCCGCGGTCTGTTGTAACACTGTACGGCAAAGCCCAGTAAGATCAGGAAACGGCTGTCTTGCTGGAAACCGTGACCATGCGATCGCCAGAGCGGTACAGACGCGCGATGCAAGTGCCTGTAGAACAAGGCGGGTTGTTACGGGCCGCTGCGCAAAACCGGGAGAGTCCTATGCCGAGTGACAACGGACGCAACGCACGCCTTCTGGCTGCACGAGTGTTGTCCCTCTGCATCCTCTGCACGGGTACAAGCCTTGTGTTCGGCGCAGACGTTTCCACCTCCGCCGAGAAGGCCCTGGCGCAGCAGATTCTTGAGGCGGTCGACGTCAAGGGCGGCCTGGTCGTCCACCTCGGCTGCGGCGACGGGCGGTTGACGGCCGCCCTGCGCGCTGGCGACAGTTACCTGGTCCACGGCCTCGATGCCGATGCGGCCAACATCGACAAGGTCCGCGCGCATATCCGGTCGCTGGGCCTCTGCGGACCTGTCTCGGCCGAACGCTGGGCCGATGCCGACGCGCCTGCCGTATGCGGACAACCTTGTCAACGTCGTGGTGGCCGAGGACCTCGGCAAGACGCCGATGGACGAGGTGATGCGCGTCCTGGCGCCCCTGGGCGTGGCATACGTCAAGGGCGCTGACGGCAAATGGGCCAAGACCCTCAAGCCTTGGCCGAAGGAGATCGACGAGTGGACGCACTGGCTCCACGACGCCGGCAATAACGCCGTCGCCCACGACACCCGCGTCGGGCCGCCGTAGCGGATGCAGTGGGTCGCGGACCCGATCTGGTCCCGGGGCCACGAACTCGTGACCAGCGTCGGCGCCGTGGTGACCGCGCGCGGGCGCATCATATACGCCGTGGACGATGGGCAGCCCGGCATCTACGTCCTGCCGTCGAAGTGGATGCTGGTGGCCCGCGACGCCTTCAACGGCGTCCTGCTGTGGAAGCAGCCGTTGCCGCACTGGGCCGCGCCGGTCCTCCTGGGCGGACACACCAACAGTTTCCGGCCGCGACGCCTCGTGACCGACGGCGAGCGGATCTATCTGCCGATGGGCGAGGAGGGGGTCCTGACGTCGCTGGACGCCGCCACCGGCAAGCCCCTGAAGGCGCTGGAGGCGGCCCGTGGGACGACGGATATCCTCTGCGCCGACGGCCTTCTTCTGGCTTTCGCCTCGTCGCAGGGCGGTGCGGCCGCTAAGGGCAAGAAGGCCCCGGCCGGGGGAACCTCGTTCATCATGGCCCGGCCCGATACGCTCGAGGTCCTCTGGCAAGCCCCCGCCGTGGGGCTTGCGGGGCAGACTCTCGCCCTCGGCACGGGACGGGTGTTCTTCAAGGCCGGTGACAAGATTATCGCGCTCGACGCCAAGACCGGCCGCGAGGCATGGCGGACGCCTCTGGCGGAGACGCCGGCCGATGGCGCGAGGCGGGCGGGAGGACCGTCGCTGGTGGTCCACGACGGGACGGTGTACGTCCTGAGCGGCGCCGGCCTGAGCGCCCTGTCCGCCGCAACCGGCAAGGTGGCGTGGGAGCAGAAACGTACGCCGAGTTCCAAGGGCGAACTGTTCGCGGCCGGCGGCCTGATCTGGCGGGTCCAGGGCAGTAACGTCGTCGGACACGACCCGGCCACCGGCGAGGTCCGAAAGACCGTTGACGCCTCCGCCGTCTTCAGCCCGGGCCACCACCTGCGCTGCTACCCGGACAAGGCCACCGACCGCTACGTCATCACGAACAACCGCGGCGCGGAGTTCGTGAGCCTGGCGTCCGACGACCACGCGAAGAACGACTGGCTCCGCGGGAACTGCGGCCACGGTGTCATGCCCGCCAACGGGCTTCTCTATGCGCCGCCGAACCAGTGCTTCTGTTATGCGGGCATCCTGCTGACGGGCTTCAAGGCGCTGGCGCCGGGGCCCGTGTCGGCGCCTCCGGCCGACGCCGCCCGCGACGCCGCCCGCCTGGAGCGCGGCCCGGCCTATGAGGCCGTCTCGAATCTGAAATCGGCAATCTCCGATCCGTCCGACTGGCCCATGTACCGCCACGACCCGTCGCGATTCGGCTCAATGACGGCCGCCGTCCCTGCCGCCGTCAAGCCCATCTGGCAGGTGGCCTTGGGGGAACCTTTGTCGCCGCCCGTCGAGGCCGGCGGCATGGTCCTGGTGGCCGCGCGCGACG
>JAPLMO010000398.1 GCA_026386995.1 Planctomycetota bacterium
ACGTCGGAGCCCCACTGCGGCTCGTAGGTGCACAGGGACCCTGGGGCGTGCAGGACGCACGGCGGGACCAGCCAGCCCGTCCCGGGTTTGAGCCGGTACGCCTGCGACAGGTCCAGGATGCCGTTGTCCCCCTTGTTCCAGTCCTCCAGGCACTTGCGGACCTGGGCCTTGGTCGTCCCCGGGTTCAGGCCAAAGAACGTGTACGGGAAGTTGTTGCCCACGTTGTTGTGCTGGGCGGGGAAGTAGTATGCCTCGGGCTTGCCTTCCTGGCCGACGAGTTTGGCCTGGGCGTCGGACTGGTGCATGTGGTGCGGGATGGGGCCCATGTTGTCGAAGAACTTCGAGTAGACGGGCCACCGCTTGTACTGCTTCCAGATAGTCTGGCCGACGATCGCCGCGCCGACCTCGGCCACGGCGTCGCGCAGCGTGCACCGCTGGTTCTCGAACACGACGTAGGAGAGGCCCTCGTCGGGGACGCGGCCGTCGTTGGCGGCCTCGGTCGTCGAGGCAAACCAGCGTTCGTCGATGCCGCCGCGGTTCAGGCCGTAGGCGTAGGTGTCGTCCGGATGCAATTTGATGCGCAGGCCGGGCTGGAGGAACGACCTGGGCACCCAGTTGGGGGCCAGGCGTATCACGCCGCCCCCCGCCTCCAAGGCCCGCTCGATCATCGGGCGGACGTTCTTGCTGATCGTTTTCAGTTCTTTCACGGATTTCGGAGCCATGACGTTTCCTTTGAATGATGTTCGATGAAACAATTCCCCCTCGTGGGGCACGTTTTCGTCAGGCCTTCACGATCTCAATTTTGCTCATGTCCGCCACGCCGAGGCCCTTGGCGGCGGCGGTCTGGACGCACTTGCACTTCGGCTCGATCGGCGGCAGGCCGAGGGTCTTTCGCTGCGCGTCCAGGATCTTGACGCCCACGTAGTCGATGGCCACGGTATCGGTCGACGCCATGATCGAGTTGTACGCCCAGGTCAACTCAGGATGGGCCTGCGGGCCCTTGTCGGCCAGCGGCAGAAGGGCGTCGCACACGATCAGGCGGGTCTTCTTGCGGATGCAGTCCAGTGCGTTCAACTCGGCGATGAACGGGTCGCAGCCGTCGCGGTGCGCGTCACCGGGGTTGTGGAAACTGCCGTAGTGGTTCTTCATCGACATCGTGATGCCGGCGATGACGTGGGTCTTCAGGATCGGAACGTTGATGAGGGCCGTGCACTCCCGCGTCAGGATTTTCGCCAGTTTGCCCTGGCAGGTGGAGATGGCCGTCGGCTCCTCTTCCCACGCGCCGTCGACGCCGATGTACCGCACGCCCGGCCCCGTGCTGGGGGTGTACCCGCTCTTCTTGAGGTCATTTGTGCCGCGGTCCCAGACGATGATCTTGTTCTCCGGGACGCCCGCCATCTTGCAGCCCTCGACGATCGCCGCGGTCACCTCGGGCCACGTGGACGCCGTGACGCCGAACAGGCAGTTGATCTTGATGGCGACCACGTCGTCCTTCTTGACGAACGTGCCCCACGCCTCTTCGGGCTTAGCCTTGCCGGCCAACTTGCAGACGACCGCGTTGACCATCTCCTTGACGGCCGGTGCGTTGGGTTTCTTGTCCTTGGTGGCATCGGCGCGGGTGGTCGAGACGACGACCGACTTGCCTTTGCCCTCTTCGGCCCACGCGGTCTGCTGCCCGCGGCCCAGGGTCCACGCGCCCACGCCTGCCGCAACGGCCGTTCCGATGAAGTCACGCCTGTTAAAGCCCGTCATGCCTGCCTCCTAGTTCAAGTTACGCGCGGCGGGTCCCGACCCGCCGCAAAACGCGCCGCGCAATCGCGGCGGCTAAACGGTGTACGGGCAAGGCCCCTGCTTTACGCCGAGCGGGCTATTTCCTTCAGGAACTTCAGGCCGTCCTTCGCCAGGCCGTCGGCCGAGTCGTAAATGGGCCGCCAGATGCAGGCCGCGGCGCACAGGTCCAGAATGCCCGTGGCGAAACTCTCGATCGTTATCCAGCGGCTGTAGTTGATGTCCTTCAGGGCCGCGAAGACTTCCTTCCACCTCACCTGGCCGGTGCCGGGCGTGCCGCGATCGTTCTCCGAGGCGTGGAAGTGGCCGAGCATCGCCCCCGTGGCGCGGATCGCCTTGGCCGTGTCCTTCTCCTCGATGTTGCCGTGGAACGTGTCGGCCTGGATCTTCAGGCACGGGCTGCCGATTTCCTTGCACATGCGGACGGCGTCGGCCTGGATGTTGAAGACGTACGTCTCGAATCGGTTCAGCGGCTCGATGGCCAGCATGATCTTGGCCTTCTCGGCGTGGTCGGCGGCGGCCTTCAGGCCCTCGGCGCACCACTTCCACTCCTCGTCGGTCCGGGCCTTGCGCGTCAGCAGCCCACACGGCGAATAGATGGGGCCGGCCACAGTGTCGCCGCCCATCTCGGCCGTGATGTCGACCATCTTCTTGATCTGCTCAATGCCCGCCTTGCGCTCGTCGGCGTTGGCGCTGCACAGGTTCATCCCGGGCAGGAGGACGCAGCATGACGTCAGGCCCACCTTGGCCTTTTCGCGGGCCTCGCGCGTGGCCTTGGCGTCTAGGAGCGAGAGGTCGTTGAAGGGAACCTCCACGCCGTCGTAGCCGAAGTCGGCCACCTTCTGAATGAGGTCCACCTTGTCCTTGGTGAACGCGGCGGTGTAGAGAAGCAGGTTCAGGCCGAATCGCGGCTTGAAGGCCATGGCAGATTTCTCCTGCTGAGGGGTGCACGAAGGGAGGCCGAGGGCTGCGGCGCCGGCCGCCACCGCCCCGACCCCGAGAAAGGTCCGCCTCGATACGCCATCTGTGGGCATGAGACACCTCCCGGAGGCTAAATGGTTGGGGACCAGTTTAGAGGCCGCGCGGCCGCAGGTCAAGCGGTTCTTGGCCACGATTCGGTTTTCTGTTGGAATCGCCGTCCCCTTGCGGCCATCATGGGGCAGGGAGGCGGCGTCCGGTGAACGGCGGCCTTGACCGTTTGGCGACTCGCAGCGCAGTGCGCACGCGGCTGGAAGCGGGTAGCCTGTGGCCATGCCACCCGGCACAGGACCATAGTAAAGGAGGCCTTTATGATTCGCCGCAGATTGCCGGTTCTGGTTGTCAGCCTGATGTTGCTGGGCCTGGGCGGCCTGGCGGTTTCATCGGCCGAGGAGGGCAAGAAAATGACGGACGCCGAACGCGACGCCGGGCGACGCCATGAAGGTCCTCGGGGAACTGGAAGGCGAGCATGACTTCGTGTTTATCGACGCCGTCAAGTCCGACTACGGCAAGTACCTGAAACTCATGCTGCCGAAGTTAAAGCCCGGCGCGATCGTCGTGGCCGACAACGTCATCAAGTCGGCCGGCCAGATGAAGGACTTCCTGGACGCCGTCCAGAACAGCCCCGACTGGGACACCGTCATCATCCAGGCGTCGCAGGAGAAGAATGACGGGATGAGCGTGTCGTACAAGATCCGCTGAGCGAGCGGAGGCAAAGGGGGCTGTACCATTTTCGCGTTTCTGCGAAAAGGGGACTGTCCCCTTTGCCGGCGGCATGCGCACGCGACATGCTCACAAATGTCGCGCGGCGGGTCCGGAGACCCGCCGCGCAAAGTTGAACTGTCATATCAGAACTCGCGATTCAGGATGTCGATGGCCCGGCGGCAAAATTCCCGGCCGTAATCGGTCCACGTGCCTTGGCCCCAGTAGCGGAAACAACTGGTCTGGGCCAGCATCAGGTGGAAGAGGGCGTTGCGGTAACGCGGGTCGGTGGTCGCAGCGCCCGCCTGGCGGACCTTCTTGTCGAAAAGCGCGCTGG
>JAPLMO010000446.1 GCA_026386995.1 Planctomycetota bacterium
TTTACCACGGGCATGTGCCCGGCCCGATGGCGGATCACCAGTTACCTTCAGACGCGCGAGGGCAACCGGATCGACCAGCAGGCCGACTGGCTCGACCCGAAGGCGCCGACGCTCGCCCGCACGCTCCAGGCCGCAGGCTACGCCACCGGCCACTTCGGCAAGTGGCACATGGGCGGCGGCCGCGACGTGGACAACGCGCCGCTGCCGCAGGAGTACGGCTTTGACGAGAGTTGGACCACCTGGGAGGGCATGGGGCCGGGCATCGACAACGACCCTGCGGCCAAGGGCACGCCGCGCTTCCGCCGCACGCAGAAGTTCGTCGAGAAGGCGATGGACTTCATCCGCCGCGCGAAGGGCCGCCCGTTCTACGTCAACATCTGGCCCAACGACGTGCACGACCCGCACGTGGCCGACCCGGAGTTGCGGTCGAAGTACGACACCGCTCCGCCGGGCCACCAGGACTTCAATGCCGTGCTCGATGAGTACGACCGCCAGTTCGGGCGGCTGCTCGATTTCCTCCAGGCCGAGGGGCTGGCCGAGAGCACCATCGTGATTTTCTCCAGCGATAACGGGCCGAACCCGCCGTTCCAGGGCCACCGGCGCACCGGGGGTCTGCGCGGCATGAAGTGGAGCCTCTACGAGGGCGGCATCCGCATGCCCTTCATCGTGCGCTGGCCCGGGCGCATCCCCGCCGGCAAGGTGGACGAGCGGACCGTCGTGGGCGCCGTGGACCTGCTGCCGACGGTCTGCGCGCTGGCGGGCGTCGCCCCGCCCGTGGGACCGGAGTTCGACGGCGAAGACATGAGCCGCGCGTGGCTCGCCGCGCCGCAGGACCGCACGCGGCCGCTCTTCTGGGAGTACGGCCGCAACACGCACTTCCTCTACCCGGCGGTGCGTTACAGAGTCGGCAAGGACAAGAAGGCGGACGATCTTTATCCGGACGTGAAGAACGACCGGAGCCCGAACTTAGGCGTCCGCGAAGGCAAGTGGAAGTTGCTCGTCAGCGCCGACGGCAGCGGGGCGGAACTCTACGACATTGCCACCGACCCAAAGGAAACCACGAACCTGGCCGAGAAGGAGCCCGCCACCGCCGAGCGCCTGGCCGACAAGGCGCTGGCTTGGCGGAAGTCGTTGCCGTGAGCGTTATGCACACCCGAACGGAGAAGAACTACGAACGTCCTCAACCGTCGCGAGTTCCTGAAGTGGTCTGCCGCCGTGGCCGCGGCGATGGCGCTGCCGAAGTGGTCGAGCGCCGCCGGGCCCGCCCTCGCCGGCAGGCGGCCCAACATCGTCTACATCCTCGCCGACGACCTGGGCTACGGCGACATCGCTTGCCAGAACCCCAGGTCGAAGATCCCCACGCCGAACCTCGACCGGCTGGCCGCGCAGGGCGTCCGATTCACCGATGCCCACGCCCCCACGGCCGTCTGCACGCCAACGCGCTACGCCATCCTCACCGGGCGCTACGCGTGGCGCTCGGCGCTTAAGCGCGGCGTTCTCGCGCCATACGGCAAGACGCTGATCGAGGCCGGCCGCCTGACCGTTCCGGCCATGCTCAGGCAGGCCGGCTATGACACGGCGTGCATCGGCAAGTGGCACCTGGGCTGGCAGTGGCCGACGACCGACGGCAAGCCCGTCGCTTACCAGAAGGACGGGTCGAGCAACGTGGACTTCACTAAACCCGTCGCCGAGGGACCCACGACGCGCGGCTTCAACACCTACTTCGGCACTGACGTGCCCAACTACCCGCCGTACTGCTTTATCGAGAACGACCACCTGCTGGGTCTGCCGTCGATACCCAAGCCGAAGACGATGTTCGGCAACCCGGGGCCGATGATCGAAGGTTGGGACCTCGTCCGGATTCTGCCGACCCTGGCGAAGAAGGCGGTGGAGTGCGTCGAGAAGGCCGCCAAGTCGCCGGACAAACCGTTCTTCCTCTATTTCCCGCTCACCTCGCCGCACACGCCCATCGTGCCCGCGCCGGAGTTCAAGGGCAAGAGCGGGGCGGGCGATTACGGCGACTGGGTCCACCAGACCGACTGGACCATCGGCCAGGTTCTCGACGCCATCGACCGCTGCGGCCTGGCCGAGAACACGCTCGTTATCTTCGCGAGCGATAACGGGCCGGAGAGTTTCGCTTACGCGCGCATCCGCGAGTTCGGCCACTACAGCATGGGCGACCTTAGGGGCCTCAAGCGCGATGCCTGGGAAGGCGGTCACCGCGTGCCCTTCATGGCCCGCTGGCCCGGCCGCATCAAGCCCGGCACGACCAGCGGCGAGATAGTCTGCCACGCGGACCTCATGGCTACGCTGGCGGCCATGCTGGGCATCCGCCTGCCGGACGATGCCGCCGAGGACAGTTACAACATCCTGCCGGCCCTGCTGGGCGAGAAGTTGGAGACGCCCATCCGCGAGGCCACGGTGCATCACAGTTGCAACGGCAAGTTCGCCATACGCCGGGGCGACTGGGTCTTCATCGACGCCCCCACCGGCGACGACAACAAGGAGCCCGACTGGCTGAAGAAGGAGCGGGGTTACGAGCCGCACAACTTCCCGGGCGAACTCTACGACCTCTCGAAGGACCTGGGCGAACGCCGCAACCTGTACGCCGAGCACCCGGAGATCGTGCAGCGCCTCAAGGCCCTGCTGGAGAAGTACAAGGCCGAGGGCCGAAGCGCCCCGCGAGCGTGAAAGGCTAACCGATGCCATCGATCAGCCGTCGGGACTTCCTGGCGTGGGCGGCCGGCAGCGCCGCGGCGCTGGCCCTGCCGCGCTGGCTCACGGCTGCGCAGAACACTGCGGCCGGCAAGCCGAACATCATCTTCATCCTCTTCGACGACCTGGGTTACGGCGAGCCGCCGGTTTTCCGCAAGGACTCGCCCTTCAAGATGCCGAACCTCGACCGCCTGGCCCAGGAGGGCGTCAGGTTCAGCGACGCCCACAGCGCCGCGGCCGTGTGCACGCCCACCCGCTACGGTGTTCTGACGGGGCGCTACCCGTTCCGCATCGGTCAGTTCGGCGTGCTCAACTTCGCCTCCAAGCCCATCATCGAGAAGCAGCGAATGACGGTTGCCTCAATGCTCAAGGCTCGCGGCTATTACACCGCGTGCTTCGGCAAGTGGCATCTCGGGATGGATTGGGGCGGCGTGAAGGCCGAGGCCGCCGCCAAGGCCGACACGCCTGTCGCCGACGGCCCAACGACGCGCGGGTTCGACGTCTTCTGCGGCTACACCGAGGCCCGCAGCATCCGCACGGTGATCGAGAACGACCGCGTTCTTGGCACGTACGAGCCCGTCGAGGTCCAGCCGCTGATGGCGAAGAAGGCCGTGGAGTACATAGATGCGCGGGCCAAGGACGGCAAGCCGTTTTTCATCTACCAGCCGCTGAGCATCCCGCACTTGCCGCATGTGCCCGCCAAGGAGTTCGAGGGCAAGAGCGGGCAGGGGGCCTACGGAGACTGGATCTTCGAGGGCGACTGGGTGGTCGGCCGGATTCTCGAGGCGCTCCAGCGTAACGGCCTCGCCGAGAACACGCTCGTCATCGCCTCCAGCGATAACGGGGCCGAGGGCCGCGAGTATCCGCCGCTTCGCGGCTCGAAGCGGAGCATCTACGAGGGCGGGCACCGCGAGCCTTTTGTCGCCCGCTGGCCGGGCAAGATCAAGCCGGGCACGGTTTGCGAGGACACGGTCTGCCTGAACGACCTCCTGGCCACGTGCGCCGAGATCGTGGGCGAAAAGTTGCCCGACGGCGCGGGCGAGGACAGCGTCAGCATTCTGTCGCATCTTCTCGGCACCGCGAAGGGGCCCGTCCGCGAGGCCACCGTCCACCAGTCGGCGGCCGGCGACCTGGCCATCCGGCAAGGGCCGTGGAAGTTGATCTTCTTTAAGAACGGCAATCGCGAACTCTACAACCTGAAGGACGATCTCGGCGAAACCAGGGACGTGCTGGCCGCGAACCCGGAGATAGTCGAGCGCCTGACGAAACTCATGCAGCAGTACATCGACAACGGCCGCAGCACGCCTGGCGCGCCGCAGAAGAACGGCATCAGTTTCGCGCTGCCCAAGTCTGTTGCCGCGGGCGCCGGCGAAGAGGGCGGCGAAGGAAAGAAACACAAGAAGAAGCAATAGCAGCCGGCCACATCGCCGCACGAGCATCAGCCAGGAGAAGAGAAATGCACGGACACACGCGGCGAGACTTCCTGAAGTATGCCGGCGCAGGCGCTGCGGCCCTGGCGATGCCGAAGTGGCTGGGCGCGGCCGAGCCGGGCCTCGCCGGCAGGCGGCCCAACATCATCGTCGTCCTGACCGACGACCAAGGCTACGGCGACATCGCCGCCAACGGTAACCCCAAGATCAAGACGCCCAACATGGACCGCATGCACGACGAGGGCGTCCGGTTCGAGGATTTCCACGTCAGCCCCACCTGCTCGCCCACGCGGTGCTCGCTGATGACCGGGCGGCACGAGATGAAGTCGGGCGTCACGCACACCATCCTGGAACGCGAGCGGATGAGCCTGAAGGCCACGACCGTCGCGCAGATCCTCAAGTCCGCCGGCTACGCGACCGGCATCTTCGGCAAGTGGCACCTGGGCGACGAGGCCGACCACCAGCCCGACAAGCGCGGCTTCGACGAGGTGTTCATCCACGGCGCGGGCGGCATCGGCCAGTCGTACCCGGGCAGTTGCGGCGACGCCCCGGGCAACACGTACTTCAGCCCCGCGATCCTCCACAACGGCAAGTTCGAGAAGACCGACGGTTACTGCACCGATGTTTTTTTCGGCCAGGCGATCAAATGGCTGGACGAGAAGCGCAAGGCCGGCGGGCCGTTCTTCGCCTACATCACGCCCAACGCGCCGCACGGGCCGCTGCAATGCCCGGAGGACTACATCAAGAAGTACGAAGGGCAGGGCCTTACGCCGCAGGAGATGGCCTTCTTCGGCATGATCACCAACATCGACGACAATCTCG
Organism: Planctomycetota bacterium; assembly: GCA_026386995.1. Next base: position 4,968 of record JAPLMO010000446.1, read on the forward strand.
GCCGCTTGCTCGCTAAACTCGCCGAGTGGGGCATCGAGAAGAACACCCTCGTTATTTTTATGAACGACAACGGCGGCACGGCCGGCGTGAAGGTCTTTAACGCCGGGATGCGCGGCAGCAAGAACTCGCCGTACAACGGCGGCACGCGCGCGGCATCGTTCTGGCGATGGCCGGGGACCCTGAAGCCCGTTGTGGTCGACAAACTTACCATGCACCGCGACGTTTTCCCGACGCTGGCCGAACTGGCCGGCGCGAAGGTGCCCAACGACGTGGCCGCCAAACTCGACGGCCGTAGCCTCGCGCCGCTTCTCGCGGACTCAGCGGCCGCGTGGTCCGACCGCTACGTTTTCACCCACATCGGCCGCTGGCCGAAGGGGAAGGCGGCGGAGTCGAAGTACGCCGGCTGCAGCGTCCGCAGCCAGCGCTACAACATGGTCAGCCACGGCAAGGGCGGCGGCAACGGGAAGTGGGAACTCTACGACCTCAAGGCCGACCCCGGCGAAACGAAGGACGTGGCCGCCGAGCACGCTGACGTCATCAAGGAGATGTCCGCCGCCTACGACAAGTGGTGGGACGAAGTCCTGACGTGCCTCGAAAATGAGGATACCGTCGGGCCGGCCGCAAACCCCTTCAAGGAACTCTACCGGAAACAGTTCGGCGGCGGGCCGACGGAATCGGACAAGCCCAAGCAGGGCCGCAAGGGCAAGACGCAATGATTGTGACGAGGAGCCTGTCAGGATAAAATCTGTGGGTGCCACGGCTGCGCAGTTTGCAGCCGTGGTCGTTGGCAGGAACGCACGGCTGCAACCTGCGCAGCCGTGGCACCCTCCTTATTAGAGTTGACGGACCTCTAGGAGCGTCGCAATGCAACCCATCAAGCGGCGGGACTTCCTGAAGGCGATGGGGGCAGGCGCGGCCGCCTTGGCCCTCCCGCGCTGGCTCGGCGGCGCCGAGGCCGCGGCGCCCCAACTCCAGAAGCCCAACATCGTCGTCATTCTCGTCGACGACATG
>JAPLMO010000362.1 GCA_026386995.1 Planctomycetota bacterium
ATCTCGATCCGGTCCTTGTTCATCCGCTTCCCTTAGCCCCCAAGAAGCGGACATTTCTACTGGGTCTGGACCGGACATTACTACTGGGTCACGACACCGTCGCGGCGAAAAACTTGCTACCGGCCGGGTCACATTCTACACTGTACATGCCCGGGATTATCCTGGCCCGGCAGGGGATAAGGATATGCGCGGACTGGCGCGACTTGCGGCTCTCCTGGCGGCGGCGGCCCTCGTGGCCGGCTGCTTCGAGGGCAAGGCCGATTTCTCCCTCAATCCCGACGGCACGGGCAAGGTCGTCGGCGAACTGCTTTTCCCGAGCCGTGCCCCGTGGCTCCAGAAGCGGTACTCGGCGCGGCCGGCCGACCCGAACGCCGCGCCCGAGCCGGTGCCGGATCCCGAGGAGGAAATGCGGGAGTGCGTGGCCGCCACGATCAAGCGGTCGGTCGGCATCGACGCCTGGAAGGACGTCTCGTTCCAGCGGGCTGCCGACGGCCGCGTCAAGTTCAAGGGCACCGCCTACTTCAAGGACCTCTCGAAGGTGCGGATCTACCCGGACGACCGGACGCGGATCAGTTTCGGCCCGGACGGCACCACCGCGCTGCTCCTGATCCTGAATCGCGCGAAGCCCGTGACCGAGCCGCCCAAGCCCGCCGGCCCGACGTCCGGCGAGGACATCACCAGGCGCCTCAAGGAGATACGCGATCGGTACCAGCAGGCCAAGAGCACCGTGACGACCGAACTGCCGGGCATGAAGGTCGCCCTCGTCTTTCACTCGTCGGGAACGCTGGAAGAATCGCGCGGCCTGGAGCAGCAGGGCCCGACGCTTTCGTACGCGGTGGAGGGCGGCAGAATCGTGCAGGCGATGGAAGCCCAGATGACCGACGGCACGGTGATAAAGCAGTGGGCGCTGGCGGGCAAGGCGCCGAGCCCGAAAGAGATGATGAACGAGAAGGTCTTCGGCGCGAAGGGCGAGGTCTGGGCACGCTGGAAAGGCCCGTTCAGGCAGTGCTTTGATTACCAGGCTGAGATGGGGGCGGCCAAGAAGGCGCAGCCGGCGATGATGGCCAAACTCGGCCTCGAGAAACCGCGCGATACGTCGCCGCGGCCGCCGTCGGCCCCGGCCGCGCCGAAAAACTCTCCGGCGCCCAAGAAGGACGCCGGGCCGGCGAAGTCGCCGGCGCCGGCCCCGAAAGGGCTGCCAAGCATGCCGATGCCCGCGGCTCCGCCGGCAATCCCGCCGCCGCTCGGTCCGCTATTCTAGTAGCCTGTCAGGACTGAATCTGTGGGTGCCACGGCTGCGCTTTTTGCAGCCGTGGTCGTCGGCAGGGACGCACGGCTGCAAAAAGCGCAGCCGTGGCACCCACATAATCAAAGTTGACGAACCACTTGACCGGAGAAAACCGTGCGTAAGAGCCTGGAAATCGCTGCTGCGCTGGTGGCGGCCGCCGTGCTGGCCGGATGCATCGAGGTCCGGGAGGACTATACGCTGAACCCCGACGGCTCGGGCAAGGTCGCCGTGGATTTCCCTGCGCCGGCCAGGCTGACAAACCCGACCCCGCCGTCCTTGCGAAACAGACCGTGCGGCACATACTCGATACGTCCCCAGGTGTCGACGCCTGGGCCGACGTGTCCTACAACCGCGCCGAGGATGGCCGGCTGCATTTCAAGGGAACCGCCTACTTCAAGGATTTCTCGACGCCGCGGCTGAAAATCGCCGATCTGCTGGGCGTCACCTGCACCAGGGAAGAGAAGGGCGGCATGACGCTCCTCGTGGACCGCCCGGCGGAGGCGGCCAAGACGCCGGCCGCGCAGGCGCCCGCGGCGAAACTCACGAAAGAGGAAATAGACTGGCGCGTCAAGGCCCAGCGCGATGGGTTCCGGCAGAAGCGGCCGTGGCTGGAACAGGTCCTCGCAAAGACCCGCATCGAGATGTCGTTCCGCCTGCCCGGTACGCCTGGCGAGGTGACGAATCTCCAGAAGAGCGAAGACGGGACCCTGCGATTTGTTCTGGAGGGGCCCAAACTGCTCCAGGCGATCGATCAACTGGTGGCCGACGACGCGTACATGCGAGAGATGGTCGCTTCCGAAGCCGGGGCCAGGCCCGCCCGCCCGCGACTGCCCGAGGTCCTGAACGAGAAACTCTTCGGCGCCCGCGCGCCCATCCGGGCCAGCGTGACGGGCGACTTTAAGCCGCTCTTCGACTATGCGGCGGAAGTGAAGGCCGCCAAAGACGCCTATTCGAAGATGCTGGAGCGCCTGGGCCTGGCCGCATTGCCGTCCGCGCCGCCCGCGAAATAAAAAAGTTTTTCCGGAACTTCTGACGGCTGGTGGAGTTCAGACAAGTAGTGGTCGGGCGCAACCGCCCTTTCTTTGCTCGGCCACTGCGGTCCTTTTCGGACCGCCCTTTGGCCCTAGGGCGTCGCTACTCACCCCCATGGTAGCGACGCCCATCTTTTTTTCCGGGCTACAGGAAGAACTTCACAATCACCGCCGCGATGGTAATCAGAACAAGGACGGCAATGATGATGCGGGCGGTCCATTCCCCGCCCTTGCTTTTCTGCGTGACGTCTTCCCACGAGGTCATCTCTCGCCAGGCACCGCCGCGGTTGTAGGCCAGGAACAGGGCCATGGTCTTTTCGAGTCCCAGGCGGCTGTCGACCGCGCGGAACTGCCGGTCGTTCTCGCGGCGCTCGACGACGAAGGCGTTCTCCTCGCCGCTGGTCTGGATGTATTCGAGCGGCTCTTCCCGGCGCGTGAGGATGGCAAAGGTGCCCGACTCCCCGCCCAGGCCCCGGATGGCCTGGCGGATCTGCTCCTCCGACGGATTCTCAATATCCCCGCCCTCTTCGGTCTCCAGATGCATGGCCGTCTCCTTGACTTTTAGACCGCCGCATCCATCGCCGCCCGCGCCATCAAGAGGTCGTCGTAGACCTTCTTGCGCGTGTCGGGCGTGTAGTTGCGGAGCACGTAGGCAGGGTGAAAGGTGGGCATCAACTGGGCGCCGCGGTACGGGTAAAACCGGCCGCGCAGGCGCGTGATGCCGTCGCTGGTCTGGAGGAGCCACTTGGCCGCCGTCCCCCCGAGGGCGCAGATGACCCGCGGGCGGATGATCTCCAACTGCCGCGCCAGGTACGGCATGCAGTTGGCCGACTCGTCGGGCATCGGCGTGCGGTTACCCGGCGGCCGGCACTTGACGATATTGCAGATGAAGACCTGCTCCCGCGTGAGGCCGATCGCCGCGATCATCTTCGTCAGCAGTTCCCCCGCCCGGCCGACGAACGCCAGACCCTGCCGGTCTTCTTCCTCGCCGGGGCCTTCGCCGACGAAGACAAGTTTCGTGTACGGGTTTCCCTGGCCGGGGACGGTGCGGGTCCGCCCGGCCGCCAGTTCCCGGCAGCGGTCGCAGGAGGCTACCTCGGCGGTGATGCGGGCCAGGGCGTCCTGGCGGCTGAAGCCGTCTTCTTCCGGGACGCTTCCGAACTCAAAGAGGTCGAGCGTCCGCGATTCCGCCGGCGCCTGTGCGGCCAGTTCGGCCTTCATGGTTGTTGCGATGGCATCGGGCGTCAGGGCAGGGGGCGCAACGACTACTTGCGAGCCCGCTTCACCCGAGCCTGCGGCATCCGAGCCCGCGGCGGGAGCCGCGGGGTACTCCCGACCGCCGCTAGCGGTGCTTGGTGCGCTGACCTCCGGTGTTGCCCGCCCCACGGCCGTCAACCCCGCGCGGCCCTCGCCCTCGAGGCGCGCACGCAGACCGGCCGCAAGCGATTGAAGCACGGTACGAGGATCGGAAGTGTCGGAAACCTTGCGCGGCTCAGTCATGGCGGAGGATCGATTTGGAGTTCTGGTACTCGCGGATGATCGCCACGCCGGCCGACGTGCCGATTCGCGTTGCCCCCGCGTCGATCATCGCCTTGACCTGCTGGAACGTGCGTATGCCGCCGGCGGCCTTCACCTGGGCCCGGTCGCCGACGGTCTTCTTCATCAGGGCCACGTCCTGGGCGGTTGCGCCGCCCGTCCCGAAGCCGGTCGAGGTCTTGACGAAATCGACGCCCGCGTCCAGGCAGGTCTTGCAGGCGCGGACCTTCTCCTCGTCCGTCAGGTAGCAGCACTCCAGGATGACCTTCAGGACCTTGCCGCCGGCGATCTTGCGGACGGCGGCGATCTCGTTGCGCACGTCGCTCCAGACGTCGCTCTTGAGGGCCACGAGGTTAATGACCATGTCGATTTCATCGGCCCCGGCGTCGACGCACGTGCGGGCCTCGGCCTGCTTGCCCTTCAGGCCGCCGCTCCCGAGCGGGATGCCGATGGCCCCGCCGGCGTCCACGTCGGACCCGTTCAGGAGTTTCGCCACGCGCTCGATGTCGTACGGCGCGACCGAGACGGCCGCGAAGCCGTAGCCGATGGCCTCGTCGCACGCCCGCTCGACGTCCTCGATCGTGTGGTCCGGTGCAAGGACCGTGTGATCGATGAATCTGGCCAGCGTCTCGACGCTCGGAAATTCCGTTTCGTAAGGCATTGCCACCATATCCTAAGCGTACCGATGCGGCTCGGGGCGTTCAAGGGGCAACGAAGATTTATTCGCGAATTCCCTTAAAGCAGTATAGGGGAAATCCCGGACAATGCTATCGGGCATTACCCTAATAGTCCGTCAACTTTGATTGTGCGGGTGCCACGGCTGCGCAGTTTGCAGCCGTGCGTCTCTGCCGACGACCACGGCTGCAAACTGCGCAGCCGTGGCACCCACAGAGTCAATCGTGACAGGCTATACTAATCGAAAACCACTTCCCCGCTCGCGCCCTTCTCGATGAGGCCGATGCGGTAGACCGTCTCGCCCGACTTCCGGAGCATCTCCGTGATATGGTCGGCGAAGAACGGCCTGACCATCAGCACAAAGCCGATCCCCATGTTGAAGACGTTCCACATCTCCTTCACCGGCACGTCGCCCGCCTTCTGCATCCACTTGAAGACCGGCGGCACGGACCACGAATTGCATTCGATGTGGGCCTCCAGCCCCTTGGGGATGACGCGCGGCACGTTGCCGGGAATGCCGGCCCCCGTGATGTGAGCCATGCCGTGAACGACCTTCTTGGTGCTGTAATAGCGTATCACCTTCAGGATCGACCGCGTGTAGATGCGCGTGGGCGTCAGGAAGACGTCGGCCACCGTGCCGCCGAGTTCGGGAATCTGGCTATCGGCCTTCAGGCCCGCTTCCTCGATGATCTTGCGGACGAGGCTGTAGCCGTTGGAGTGGACGCCGCTTGAGGCCAGGCCCAGCAGGACGTCGCCCTCTTCCATGCGGCGGCCGTCGACCATGCGGCTCTTTTCGACGACGCCGACCGCGAAGCCCGCCAGGTCGAAGTCGCCCGCCGCGTAGAAGCCCGGCATCTCGGCCGTCTCGCCGCCCAGGAGGGCGCAGTCGCACATCTGGCACGCCTCGGCGATGCCGATGACCACCTCGGCGTGCGTCTTGGGGTCCACGTGGCCGGTGGCCAGGTAATCGAGGAAGAAGAGCGGCTCGGCCCCGAGGACGGCGATGTCGTTGACGCACATCGCCACGAGGTCCTGGCCGACCGTCCGCACCTGCCCGGCGTCGATGGCCAGTCGCAACTTCGTTCCGACGCCGTCCGTGCCCGCCACCAGCATGGGATGCCGGTAGTTGTGGTTGAAGAGACGCTCGTTATAGTCAAGGCTGAAGACGCCGGCGAAGTGACCGTACATGTCCAGGACGCGCGGCCCGTGCGTTCGCTCGACGGCCGACTTGATCTCGTCGACCAGTTTGTCGCCGGCCTCCACGTCGACGCCGGCGGCCTTGTAGGTAAGACCCTTTCCCATGCGGGACGCTCCTTGACGGGGACGGGCGGTATCGTACCGCCCGGCGTCGGGCTTCTCCACCAATTTTTGGGGCCATCGCCGCAGGCGGCATTGCGTGAGTAATGGGGGAGGGGAAGTCCAGCCCTCTTCGGCCGTGCCACCCGCGAGTGACGCAGTACGGCCATCGCCGCGGGCGCCCATGGAAACTTGACGCCCGCCCCGCGTGCGGCTATACTTTGCCTGTCGGCAGGGCGGCTTGTTTAAGGTTCACGCGACCCTTGGCCGATAATAAGGGGCCGACGCAGGCCGTTTGGCCGCGCATCGGCCCGAAATCTCGGGTTCCCCGGTAGCTCAATGGTAGAGTAGCCGGCTGTTAACCGGTTGGTTGTAGGTTCGAGTCCTACCCGGGGAGCCAGAAATCTAGAAGCGAACTTATGAGTTCGCTTTGGTTAACGCAAAACCCCGCGCCGAGAGGCGCCGGGGTTTTCGCACTTTCGGCCAATAATCGCGGCCTTTTTCGCGTTTGCCACGCTTACGGCCGCGCTCTCTGTTATGAAATGGCTCGTCTGGGGTGCGAGTGATACACAGGGTCTGCGCTCTCTATTATCGCAGAAACTCTCTCCCTCTCTGTCCCGGAAGGGAAAGTGGTTTACACCAGTGTATCGTTTGCACCC
>JAPLMO010000326.1 GCA_026386995.1 Planctomycetota bacterium
CTGCATCGCCTGCTTCAGGAGCATCTCCCCGCCGTCGTCCAGGGCGCAGAACTTCTTGACCTGCCGGTGGCTCATGCGGCCGTTTGTGGATCGGCCGGTGGAGAACCGGGCGGCCTGGCGCTGGCGGGCGACGTTCACCTGTTCGCGCATCGACGCGCTCGGCGTGCCGTCGGCCTGGCTGCGGAGTTCGCGGTACGGCACGGCCGGCACTTCCAGGTGGATGTCGATGCGGTCCAGGAGCGGCCCGCTTATCTTCCCCATGTACGCCTGCACCTGGCGGGGCGTACAGTGGCACTCGCGCTTGGTGTCGGTCAGATAGCCGCACGGGCACGGGTTCAGGGCCGCCACGAGCATGATCTCGGCCGGGAAGGTGAGCGTGGCCTGCGCGCGGCTGATGGTGACGACGCCGTCCTCCAGCGGCTGGCGCAGCACCTCCAGCGTGTGGCGGTTGAACTCCGGCAACTCGTCGAGAAAGAGCACGCCGTGGTGCGCCAAACTGACCTCTCCCGGCGCCGGCATGGTTCCGCCGCCCACGAGGCCCGCCTCGCTGGTCGTATGGTGCGGCGAGCGGAACGGCCGCGTGGCAATGATCGCCTGGCCCTTGGCGAGCAGCCCGAGGCTGGAGTAGATGCGCGTGGTCTCGAGCGATTCCTCAATACCGAGCATCGGCAGAATCGTGGGCAGCCTACGAGCGAGCATCGTCTTGCCGCTGCCCGGCGGTCCGACCATGAGGATGTTGTGTCCGCCGGCGGCCGCAATGGTCAGGGCCCGCTTGGCGTGCTCCTGGCCGCGCACATCGGAGAAGTCGACGTCGTCGCGGCGGGATTCCTCGAAGACGGCCGCAAGGTCCAGCGCGCACGGCTCGATCGCAAGGTCGGCCGTCAGGAAGCCCACCGCTTGCGCCAGGGCCGTGACGGGCACGACCTCAAGACCTGAGACGACGGCCGCCTCGCGGGCGTTATCGGCCGGCAGAATAAGGCCCTTGAGGCCCTGCTCGCGCGCCATCATGGCCATCGACAGGGCCCCGCGCACAGGGCGCACCGAGCCGTCGAGCGCAAGTTCCCCGATGGCGGCGTAGTCCTTCAGCCGGTCCGAGAGCATGTGCCCCGTGGCCGAGAGGCATCCGAGGGCCAGCGGCAGGTCGAACGCGGGCCCCTCCTTTTTCATGTCGGCCGGGGCCATGTTGATCGTGATGTGCCCGTCGGGCCAGGAGTAGCCGGAGTTCTTGAGGGCCGTCGCCACACGGTCCTTGGATTCCTTGACCGCCGCATCCGGCAGGCCGACGACGACCGTGGCCGGCAGGCCGCCTCGCACATCGAACTCCACTTCCACCATGTACCCGTCGATGCCGAAGACGCCGACCGAGAGGATCTTGCCGAGCATAGAGGCCCCCGCTCTGCTGTCAGATGTCTAGGAAAATGAGTGCGCCGCATGATACCGGCCCGAAGGCGAAACCTGCAACAGGAAACGGAGCGGGCCGCCCGCAAGGCGTCCGGCTATTTCGGCCCCACGGCTTTCTCGTAACAGCCCTTGAGGTACTCGCGCGACTTTTCGAGGGCCTTGCTCATCTCGTCGGGGACCGGCTCGTCGTGCATGAACGGGTTGACGTACCACTTGTAGTCGATCTTCGCCAGGGCCGCCAGCCACGGCGAAAAGTCGGTCGGCCCGTGACCGGGTAACTGGGCGAGGCCGCCGCCGTTCTGCCAGGCGTAGAAGAAGAGCAGTTGCTTGCCGGCAACCGCGATCGCATCTTCCACCGATGCCTTTGCTGCCTGAAGGTGATACGGCGCGAGGGCCAGCCCAAGACGCGGATTGGTGTTGTTGTCGACGAACGCCTTGAAGGAATCCAGGGAGTTCAGCATTGACCCGCCGTGGTTCTCGATGGCGATGTAAGAGTTGTACTTCTCGGCCAGTTCCAGTTCGCGTTTGAGGCCCTCGATGAACGCCTTGGTCTTGGCGGTGAGTTGCGCAGGGTCGCACTGGCCGCCACTGCCGCGCACGGCCACGCCTCCGCCCGCCTGGCCGAGGAGTTCGGCGTACTTTGGGTATCCGCCCGCGTACACCGAGAAGGCGTACAGTTTGAGTTTCGTCCTGGCCAGCAGGTCCTTCAGGCCCTGTGCCCCCAGCCGCTTCTGCACGTCGTCCAGGTGCGGGCACTTTGCGTGCGGCGACCAGATGTCGATCGCCTCGAAGCCGAGCGCGGCGATCCGCTCGCAGGCCTGCTCGATGGGCAGCCTGGTAAAGTCGATGGACGAGGCCGAGAGGTGCATCTTCCACGGGGCGTTCTCGCCCCATGCCGCCCGCGACCCCAGCATCCCCACGCCCGCCGCGCCGGCGGCAACGCACGCCGCACGCGAGAGGAACTCTCGCCGCGTGCTACCCTGCCGATTGCTCTCTTTCATGGTCGCCGCCTTTCGATTGACGTGCCTTGGCCGCGAACATAGTACCGGCCTTACGGGCAGCACTCAATCGGAAACATTGCGCACACCAGGAGCCAAGGCTGTTGAGTGCCGCCGCCCGGCTCGCTACAATCATCACCCGCTGTCCGCACGGCCGCGGGCAGGAATAGGGAGCGAGAGACGACGTGGAAAGCATGCAAGAACTGTTGGCTGCGATGAAGGGACTCGGGACGGTCGAGCAAATGCGGGCGGCCGCGGACGCGGGCCTCGCGCCGGCGGTCCGTCCGAAATCCAACGGCCACATCCACCTGCCGCCGAACTTCTCGGCCCTGGAATCGGTCCGGCAACTGATGGACCTGGCCTCCGAGCAGGGCGTGACCGTGCTCGGCGCGAGCAACTACTACGATTACGGCGTGTACGCCGAATTCGCAGCCCTCGCGCGCGTCAGGGGCATCTTCCCGATCTTCGGCCTCGAGGTCATCGCCCTCCTGGACGACCTTGCCCGGGCGGGCATCAAGGTGAACGACCCCGGCAACCCTGGTCGCATCTATTTCTGCGGCAAGGGCCTCGCGCGGTTCGCCCCGATGAACCGCGAGGCCAAGGCGATCATCGACCTCATCTGGAAGAACGACACTGACCGCATGACCCGCATGATCGACCTCCTGGCCCGGATCTTCGAGTCACAGGGCGTGCGGACGGGCCTTACGCTCGACGCGGTCAAGGACATGATCGTCCGCCGCCACGGCTCGCCGCGCGAGACGGTCTGCGTCCAGGAGCGCCACGTGGCCAAGGCGTTCCAGGAGGTGCTGTTCGAGCGTGCGGCGGCCGCGACGCGGACCGAGACGCTCACGCGCATCTTCGGCGCCAAGCCCAAGGACGCCGCCAGCGCGGTCGCGGTGCAGAACGACCTACGCTCGCACCTGATGAAGGCCGGCAAGCCGGCGTTCGTCGAGGAGGCGCTCGTCACGTTCGAGCAGGGTTACCGGCTGGTCCTGGAACTCGGCGGCATCCCCTGCTACCCGACGCTGGCCGACGGCACGCTGCCGATCTGCGGCTACGAGGCCCCGGTCGAGAAACTCATCGAGACGTTGCACGATGCGCGGGTCTACTCGGCTGAGTTCATCCCCATCCGCAACAAGCCCGAGGTGCTGAGCCATTACGTGAAGACGATGCGGGCCGCCGGCTTTGCCATCCTTGGCGGTACGGAGCACAACACGCTGGACCTTCTGCCGATCGAGCCGACGTGCCTGAAGGGCGAGCCCGTGCCGGAAGACGTAAAGGACATCTTCTGGGAAGGCGCGTGCGTGACCGCCGCCCACCAGTTCCTTACGCTGCACGGCAAGTGCGGCTTCGTCGACGCCGAAGGGCGGCCGAATCCGGCGTACTCCAGCGACGAGGCGCGGATCGCCGCCTTCCGCCGCCTCGGCGCGGCCGTGATGGAGACGTACTTCAAGAAGTGCCGGTGCCGCTAGCATAGTGCCACCGAATTATCGCATATTATGGTATCGGGTGCCACGGTTGCGCCGTTCAGCAACCGTGCCGCCGTTCGACGCAGAGCACGGCTGCAAACAGCGCAGCCGTGGCACCCGGCTTACGTTGCGTTGTAGTACTGGCACGAAAGGCTTGCAACCGCCCCCGGCGCGGCCTAGAATCAGCCTCGCGTAACCACTCGTTGCAGCAAGGGGTGAATGCAATGCCCGACGCCCAATCGCCGTTCGACCCGTTTCAGCCCTACTACGACCTGCTCGTCAACTGGGAGAATCGCCTCGCGCTGGAGGGCCCCTTCTTCCAGAAGGTCTTCCACAGCGTCTCGGCGCGGCGGGTGCTGGACTGCGCCTGCGGCACGGGGCACCATGTGCGGATGTTCGCGCGGTGGGGCGTGGAGGCCGTCGGGACGGACCTTTCGCCGTCGATGATCTCGCAGGCCCTAGCCGATGCCCGGGCCGAGGGCAGCCGCATACGCTTCGAGGTCGCCGACTTCCGCGAACTGCCCGCGAAGTTCCCCGACCCGTTCCAGGCAGTCGTCTGCACGGGCAATAGTTTGCCCCTGGCGGGTTCGCCAGAGGGCCTGCGGCAGGCGATCAAGAGCATGCACGACGTGTTGTCGCCCGGCGGCGTGATCATCCTGCACATGCTCAACTATGCGCTGATCCACGAGGGCGCAAACGTTTACGAGGGTCCGCGCGTCCGCCAGGTCGAGGACCGCGAGATTCTGTTCCTCAAGGTGTTCCGCAAGGTCCGGCGCCAATGCGACATGGACATCGTCGTCCTTGAGAAGCAGGCCGGCGAGTGGAAACGCTCCGAAACGCACGCGCGGGCGTGGGCCTTGGAACAACTGGAACTGGAGACGATGGTCAGCGGCGCGGGCTTCGTCCGATTGCAGTTCTACGGCGGCTACGAGCCTAAGCCGTTCGACCCGGCCGCCAGCCGCGACCTGATCCTCGTCGCCCGCAAAGAAAAGGCGGCCAAGTAAAACGTTTAGCCGCGAGTCGAAGCCAAGCGCGCCGGGTGGCATGGTCACGCTGTTGCGTGACCATGTTGCGCTTCTGTTCGGGGCACATGGTCACGCAACAGCGTGACCATGCCACCCAAAATGATAGGTGCTGTGATGACCCCCGAAGAAAAACTTGCGGAACTCGGCCTGGCCCTGCCCCCTGCCCCCAAGCCCGTCGGCGCGTACGTGCCGGCGGTGCGCTCGGGCAACCTCGTGTTCGTCAGCGGCCAGTTGCCGATGCGCGACGGCTCGCTCCTGGCAACCGGCCACGTCGGCCGCGAGGTCACGCTGGAGACGGCCCAGGCGTGCGCGCGGCAGGCGACGCTGAACGCCCTGGCCGTGGTGGCGGCGGAGATCGGCGGCCTGGCGAAGGTCTCGCGGATCGTCCGCATCACCGGCCACGTCGCCAGCGCCCCCGGCTTTACGGACCAGGCCAAAGTCCTCAACGCGGCGAGCGAATTGCTGGCGCAGGCGTTCGGCGAAAGCGGCCGCCACAGCCGCGCGGCCCTGGGGGCGGCCGAGTTGCCGCTCGGGGCGCCGGTGGAGTTGGAGATGATCGCGGAAGTCCGCGGTTAAGGGAACGCCATGCGCAAGTTCGCCCCGCTTCTATCGCTCATTGTGCTATCCACTACCGCTTGGGCCGCCAACGCGCCGAAATCGCCACGAATCGACTACGTCGTCCCCTCCCCCCGCCAGCCGCAGGAGGCCGACGCGGCCACGATCTGGCATGACGATTTCAACGGGCCGCCCAAGGCTTACACAGAATCGACCGGCGACCTGGACGAGAAGACCGCTTTCGGCGGCGAAGGCAAGTCGATGCGGTGCCTCTACGAAAATGGGCAGCAAGGCAAAGGCAACCGCAAGGTCTTCTTCGGCGACTCGCCCACCGGCAAGGTCGTCCGCAAAGGCGAAACGTTCACCGACGTTTACTGGCGGATCTACGTCAAGCACCAGTACGGTTGGACGGGCGGCGGGCCCGACAAGATGTCGCGGGCCACGAGCATCGTCAGCCCGAAATGGAACCAGGCGATGATCGCCCACGTCTGGTCCAGCGGCGAGGCTTTGACGCTCGACCCGGCCTCCGGCGTGCGCGGCAGCGAGGTCGTCACCACAAAGTACAACGATTTCCCCAACCTCCACTGGCTGGGCAACAAGCCAACGTCCACCTTTCTCATTCACTCGACAGCCGAGACGGGCTGGTGGGTATGCGTTGAGTCGCGGGCCAAACTCAACACGCCGGGCGCCAAGGACGGCCTCAACCAACTCTGGATCGACGGACGCCTGGAGGCCGAGCGTAAGAACCTCGATTGGCGCGGCTCGTACGCCGGCCACGGCATCAACGCCCTGTTCCTGGAGGCATACTGGAACAAGGGGTCGCCCGTCACGCAGGAGCGGTGTGCTCGTCAAGACGCCGTACCACGGACCGGGCGAGTTGGCCGCATGGGAGGCCGAGGTCGCGGCCGACCCGGCCGGCAAGGCCGTCGTGTGGGCGTCGAAGCCCGTAATCGCCGCCGACCGCGTGACGGTCGATAAGTCGGCCGGCGTGTTCGCCGGGCCGCTCGCCGGCAAGACCGCCCTCGCCCCCGGCGCAACGTACTGGTGCCGCGCGCGCCAGCAGGGCAAAGACAAGACCTGGTCCGCCTGGAGCCCGTGGCACCAGGCGCTGGGCACCGAAAGCCCCTAGTGGCCTGTCAGGACTAAATCTGTTGGTGCCACGGCTGCGCTGTTTGCAGCGGTGGGGGGCGGCGGGGACGCACGGCTGCAAACGGCGCAGCCGTGGCACCCACATAATTAAAGTTGACGCACTACTAGAGCAAAGGAAAAGAGTTCCCATGAATTCCCGCGAGAGGCTCCAAGCCACGCTCAACCACCGCCAGCCCGACCGCGTGTGCGTTGATTTCGGGTCCACCGCCGTCACGGGCATGCACGTGGCCGCCGTCAGCCGCCTCAGGCGCGCCGTGCTCGGCCAGCCGGATTACCGCGTCAAGGTAATCGAGCCGTACCAGATGCTGGGCGAGATCGACGAGCCCCTGCGCGAGGCCCTCGGCATCGACGTCGTCGGCCTTACGCCGCGCACCACGCTCTTCGGCTTCGAGAACGCGGGCTGGAAACCGTTCACGCTCTTTGACGGCACGCCCGTGCTCGTCCCCGAGAACTTCAACGTGACTGCCGAGCCCGATGGCGGCCTCCTGATGTACCCCGAGGGCGACCTCGTGGCCCCGCCGAGCGGCCGCATGCCGGCGGGCGGCTACTTCTTCGACTCGATCATCCGCCAGCCGCCGATCGACGAGGACAAACTCGACCCAGCGGACAACCTGGAGGAGTTCGCCCCCTTCGGTCCGCGCGAGATCGCCTACTACGAGCGCGAGGCCGGGCATCTCGCCCGGCGGCCCGACCTCGGTGCGATCCTGACCATGCCCGGCACGGCCTTCGGCGACATCGCCCTGGTGCCCGCGCCGTGGATGAAGCACCCCAAAGGCATCCGCGACGTCGCCGAGTGGTACATGTCGACGGCCATACGGCGTGACTACGTCCGCAAGGTTTTCGAGAAACAGTGCGAGATCGCCCTCGGCAACATCGACCGGCTGGCCGCCATCCTCGGCGATTGCGTCCAGGCGGTGTTCCTGACGGGAACCGACTTCGGCACGCAGCGGGGCCTCTTCATATCGCTTGCGGCGTACCGCGATCTCTTCAAGCCGTTCCACGTCGCCGTCAACAAGCGCATCCACGAGAAGACGCGGTGGAAGACGTTCATCCACTCGTGCGGGGCGGTGGTGGACCTGATTCCGGACCTCATCGAGGCGGGCTTCGACATCCTGAACCCCGTCCAGACCGCGGCGGCCGGGATGGACCCGAAGCGCCTGAAGAAGGAATTCGGCGACCGGCTCGTCTTCTGGGGCGGCGGGACCGACACGCAACACACGATGGCCTTCGGCACGCCCGACGAGGTGTACCGCGAGATCCGCGAGCGGATCCACATTTTCGGCGAGGGCGGCGGGTTCGTCTTCGACTCGGTCCACAACATCCAGGCCACCACGCCGACGGAAAACTTGCTTGCGATGTTCAAGGCAATCCGCGAAAGTAGCCGCTAGCGGCAGTGGCCGGGTGCCACGGTTGCGCCGTTCAGCAACCGTGCCGCCGTTCGACGCAGAGCACGGCTGCAAACAGCGCAGCCGTGGCACCCGGCGTCTTGGATAATGTGCAATCGGAGTGATGCACCATAAAGAGGCTCAACGTACTTCTTACGGTCCTGGCGGCAGTCCTCGCCGTCGGATGCAGCAAGCCCGGCCCCGCCCCGGCCGAAAAAGGCCGGACGGACGCATCCGACCAACTTTACATCGAGGTCTCGGCCCTCGGTAGCCTCGACTACTTCTACGACCACAAGATGGGCATGGAGATGGCCGGCAAGGCCCTCGGCGTGCGGACCGAGTACGTCGGCCCGGCCGACTACGACATGAACGCCATGGCGAACGTCTTTGAACTGGCGATCGCCAAGAACCCCAAGGGCATCGTCGTCGTCGGCTTCGAGAACTCCCTCAGCGCCCTCGTCGACAAGGCCGCCGCCAAGGGCATCCCCGTCGTCACGGTCGACGCCGATCTGCCCGGCTCCAAGCGCATCGCCTTCGTCGGCACGGGCAACTATCGCGCGGGCTTCGAGGGCGGCAAGAAGATGGCGGCCCTCCTGGACGGCAAGGGCAAGGTCGCCCTCATGACCAAGCCCGGCCAGTCAAACCTGGAGGAGCGGGTCCGCGGATACCAGGAGGCCCTCAAGCAGTCGCCCGGCATCGAGGTCGTCCGCGTCGCCGACACGCAGTCCGACCCCGTGGTAGCCGCCCAGGCGGCGGGATCGCTGCTCCAGCAGTACCCGGACCTGGCGGGCATCGCGTGCGTCGAGGCGGCCGGCGGCACGGGCGCCGCCACGGCCGTCCGAGAGGCCAACCGCGCCGGCAAGGTCAAGATCGTGGCGATGGACCGCGGCAACGAGGTCCTCGAGTACATCAAGGACGGCGTCATCAGCGCAACCGTCGCCCAGCAGACCGCCCTCATGCCCTTCTACGCGGTCCAGATACTCTACAACCTGAGCAACCATCCGGTCCCCGTGACCTCGGACAACGCCAAGGCCGGCATCACGGGCGTACCCGAGGTGATCGACACCGGCGTCGTCATCGTGGACAAGGACAACTGCCAGTACTTTGTGAGGAAATAGCCATGCATGCAGCAGCCTCGCAATACGTTCTTCTGCGGCCGAGGTCCCCCGCCTGGTGGCATGCCCACAGCCTGCCCGCCCTGTGGCGGGCCGCTGTTCGCGTGGGCATGCACGGTGCCGGGGGCATAAACATGCCCAGGCAATCCCGGCGCGCCGGGAGGCATGCCACCCTTCTGGTGGGAGCCGCCCTCCTTTTTCTTGCGGCGGTGCCGGCGCTGGGCGCGGGCACTAGCAAGTCCACCTACCGCGGCTGGGAGTCGCTTGCCCTCAGCAACGGCCTCGTCGAGGTCCAGATCGTGCCGCAGATCGGCGGCCGGGTCATCCAGTTCAAACTCGGCGACTTCGAGTTTCTATGGGTCAATCCACAACTGGCGGGCAAACTGCCGCCACCGAGCGGCCTGGGGCCGAAGGGCGAGTGGCTGAACTACGGCGGCGACAAACTCTGGCCCGCCCCGCAAGGGTGGGACAACGACCAGCAGTGGCCCGGCCCGCCTGATGCCGTTCTCGACGGCGGCCCGCACAGGGGCAGAATCGTCGTCGAGAAGGCCGATGACATGCACACGGTCAGCCTTGACAGCCCCGAGGACAAGCGCAGCGGCATACAGTTCACGCGCTGGATCCGCGTTTACACCGGCAGCCGGGGCGGCGCCAACGTCACTTTCGACACGACGATGAAGAACATCGACACCAAGCCCCGCCGCTGGGGCATCTGGCAGGTCACGCAGATCAATGCCTGCAACCGCGCGGGCGATGGGTACAACAAGGAAATCCGCTGCTGGTCGCCCGTCAACCCCGCGAGCATCTACCCGCGCGGCTACTGCGAGATGTTCGGCCTCGTCAACAACCCGTCTTTCCGCGTCGACCCGGCGACGAAAATGTTCTCGGCCAACTACAAGCGCATCGTCGGCAAGGTCGGCCTCGACAACTCCGCCGGCTGGGTGGCCGTCGTGGATGGCACGGCCGGCTACGTCTTCGTCGAGCGGTTCGAGCACTATCCCGACAAGAAGTACCCCGACCAGGCGTCGGTCGAGTTCTGGATGAACGGCACGGGGCAGATCGTGACCGGCGACAAGATCGTCGACTGCAAGGACGATCCGGTCGAGACGCCGTACCTCGTAGAGACCGAGATCCTGAGCCCCTTTGCCGAACTCCGGCCCGGCGATAGTTACTCGTTCCGCCTCGATTGGTTTGCCGCGCGGATCGGCGGCAACTACCCCGTCCTGGCCTGCACGGACAGGGGCGTGACGTGCGAGCCGCTGACAGCAAAGGCCGCGGTCGACGGCAAGGTGCATCTGGCGGGCCGCTTCGGCGTCTTCTACGTCGCCCGCGCGGCCGTCGTGGCCCTGGACGGAGATGGAAAAGACCTCGAGACGATCGACCTCAAACTCCCGGTCTCGCCCCTGGAGGCGCTCGTCCTGGAGAAGGACGAGCCCCTGCCGCCCAAGGCCGCCTCGGTGCGGCTGGTGCTCCTCGATTCCGCCGGCAAGGAGATCGGGGAACTGGCGCGGACGCAGATCGCGAAATAAGGCGATCACTCGGATGGCCGACGACGTCATTCTCCAACTTCGCGACATCACCAAGACCTTTCCGGGCGTTCGCGCGCTGGACCGCGTGAACTTCGACCTGCGTTGCGGCGAGGTCCACGCCCTCGTCGGCGAAAACGGCGCCGGCAAGAGCACCCTGATGCACATTGTGGGCGGCATCTACCGGGCCGACTCGGGCGAGATCCTCGTGGGAGGCCGGCCGGTCCGCTTCCGCAGCGCCCACGACGCGGCCATGCAGGGCATC
>JAPLMO010000382.1 GCA_026386995.1 Planctomycetota bacterium
TACGATCTACGACACCTCCGACCAGGGGGCGGCGCTGAAGCGGGCGCTCAAGCAACTCGGGCTCGACCCGCTGTACAACGACCCCGACCGCATCGCCGACGCGATCAGCCGCGCCAAAAACCGCCTCCAGCGGGCCAAAGATTACAGCCGCCACGCCGGGACCGACCAGTGGCCGCGCATCGTGGCCCGCGTGTACGAGGCGTACGAGGCGATCCTCCGGCAGTCGCGGGCGCTGGACTTCGACGACCTCCTGATGGAGATCGCCCTGGCATTCAGGGACAACGAGCCCTTCCGCATCGCGATGCACGAGCGGTTCCACTACGTGCTCATCGACGAGTACCAGGACACGAACCACGCGCAGTACGTCATCTCGCGCGACATGGCGGGCGCGCGGCGTAACCTCTGCGCCACTGGCGACCCCGACCAGTCGATCTACGGCTGGCGCGGGGCCGAACTCTCGAACATCCTCGACTTCGAGAAGGACTTCCCCGACGCCAAGGTCGTGTACCTCGAAAAGAACTACCGCAGCACCAAGACGATCCTGGCGGCCGCCGACAGCGTCATCCGCCACAACCACCAGCGAAAGCCCAAGGACCTCTACACCGACAACCCCGTCGGCGACCCCATTCGCGTCATCGAGACCGACGATGAGGAGGCCGAGGCCGCGACCATCGTCCGCCGCATCCGAGAACTCACCGAAAAGGGCCTCGCCTTCAACGATATCGCCGTCTTCGTCCGCACGGGCGCCCAGACGCGGGCACTGGAAGACGGCCTCCGCCGCGCAAGGCCGCCGATTCCGTACGAGGTCGTGCGCGGCACGAGTTTCTACGAGCGCAAGGAAGTGCGCGACATCCTGGCGTACCTGGAGTCCATCCACAACCCGCACGACGAGGTAAACTTGCTGCGGATCATCAACACGCCCGCGCGCGGCATAGGCGATAAGACCATCGAAGCCCTCCGCGCGTGGGGCACACGCGAGGGCATCTCGCTCTTCGACACCCTGCCGCACGTCGCGGACGTGCCGGACCTCCTGCCGCGCGCCCGCGCGGCCGTCGCCCAGTTCCGCGACCTCATGGACCACCTGATGGACGAGCCGCGCGACTCCATGCAGCGGCTGCTCATCGCCGTCATCCGCCTCTCGGGCTACGAGGACAACCTGAAGGACGCGGAAGAACACGAGCGGTTGGAGAACCTGAACGAACTCGTGACGCTCGGCGCCAACTTTGATCGCACCGTCGCCAAGGGGGGCGGCGACGAGGCCCTGCCGGTCGGCCTGGAGGGGTTCCTCGAAACGGTCAGCCTCTCGAGCGACCAAGACTCGTATGATGAGTCGGCCAAGCGCGTGCCCCTGATGACCCTGCACGCCGCCAAGGGGCTGGAATTCCCGGCGGTCTTCATCTCCGGCTGCGAAGACGGCCTCTTGCCGCACAGGCGGCGCGAGGAAGAATCCGAGTCGGACATCGAGGAAGAGCGGCGGCTGTTCTTCGTCGGTCTGACGCGGGCCAGGCAGCACCTGGCCCTGACGCGCGCGCGGTTCCGCCGCATCCGAGGCCGGTCGGAGCGGCGGATCGCCAGCCGTTTTCTCGAGGAAATCCCGCGAGAGATCGTCAAACGCATAGATGAAACCACCGGGACGACGCCTACCTCCTTTGACAGGGGCAACGGCTACGCGGGCCCCGGCCCCGACCGCATCATCAAGGCCGAGAAGGACGCCGCAACGGGTTTCTCGCCGGGCGAAGTCGTCAAGCACGCGACCTATGGTACGGGGCGCGTCATGGCGTTCGAGACCCAGGGCGGCCGCCGCATGGTCCGCGTGCGATTTAACACGGTCGGTGAAAAACTGCTCGATCCGAAGTATGCTAGACTGGTGCGAATCGCCCCGGCGTAAACCGTTTACGCATGACCGCGGCCGTATGCGGCCGCGGCTAAACAACAACGGCCTGTGTCGCCGTTGTTTAGCCGTCGCCGGTACGGCGACGAACGCCGTTATCGTTTAGCCGTCGCCGCATACGGCGACGAACAAAGGAGCCTCGAAAATGCCGGAAGCCGAAATCCAGTTCAAGTACCAGGGCGCCCTGGCATCGGTCGTGGGGGACGCCGACGGCCTCGCGCCGAGTGAGTGGAAGGACCTCCAGCGTGAAACCACGGCCATCGTGCGCGTCATCAACAAGAAGCGTAACGAGACCCCGTGGCGCGACCTGCCGACGAAAAGGCAACTGTCGCAACTGGATGCCGTCCTGGCGAGCGCCCGCAGCAAGCGCGGCAAGTTCGACGACCTCGTGATCCTGGGCATCGGCGGCAGCGCGCTGGGGCTGACGGCCTTGAAGACCGCCCTCAGGCCGCCGTACTGGAACCTGCTCTCGCCGCGCCTGCGCGGCGGCTGCCCGCGCCTCTGGGTCATGGACAATGTCGACCCGGACGAGTTCGCCGCCATGACGGAACTCATCGACCCGCACCGCACGCTCTTCAACGTCAGCTCGAAGTCGGGCGAGACGGCCGAGACCATGAGCCAGTTCCTGGTCGCCCTGGAACTGGTCCAGGAGTGCGTCGGGAAGAACTGGCGCAAGCACTTCGTCCTGACTACCGACGCCCACAAGGGCATCCTGCGGCCGATGGTTGACGCTGAAGGCATGGAGAGTTTCGTCGTGCCCGACGGCGTGGGGGGACGGTTCAGCATCCTGTCGCCCGTGGGTCTCTTCGGCGCCGCCATGATCGGCATAGACGTGAAAGGCCTCCTGGCCGGGGCGGCCGCGGCGGACAAGTTCTGCTCGTCGACCGCGTTTGCCGCCAACCTCGCCGCCCAGGGCGCCGCCGTCCAGATCGGCCTCTGCCGCAAGGGCAAGGTGATGACCGTCATGATGCCGTACTCGGCGGCCCTGAAGGACGTGGCCGACTGGTTCCGCCAACTCTGGGCCGAGAGCCTCGGCAAGATCCAGCCGGACGGCACGTTCGTCGGCCAGACGCCCATCAAGGCCCTCGGCGTCACGGACCAGCACAGCCAAGTGCAACTGTACCGTGAGGTCCCCAACGACAAGGTCTTCACGATCCTGTCGGTCGAAAAGTTCGGCTGCCAACTGCCTCTGCCCGATGCGCCCAAAATCCTGAAAGGCCTGGATTACCTCAAGGGCCACTCAATGAAGGAACTCCTGAAGGCCGAGGAGCAGGCCACAGCATGGGCCTTGGCGGCAGTCTCAAAGCGGCCGACCGTCCGCTTCACACTGCCCGCCGTCACGCCGCGCGCGGTCGGGGCGCTGCTGTACACGCTCATGGTCCAGACGTCGGTGGCGGGCGAGATGCTCGGCATCAACACGTACAACCAGCCGGGCGTCGAGACCGGCAAGGAAGCCACGCGGGCCCTGATGGGCAAGACCGGCCCGATCGAGGGCCTCGCCAAGTCGGGCCTGCCTGCCGAGTTCAAAACGTACGAGATCCTGCGGAACCGGATCGAAGATAACCCGGTGTAGCGACAGCCGCGCGAGGCGTCCGCGGTGGCGAAACAACAAGGGGTCAGGAGCCCTATCCGTAAGGCTCCTGACCCCGTCTCTCGGCAAGTGGGTGGCACCCAACGCCGTTAACTATCCTTGGTCTGGTACAATGATTCGAGATAATAAAAACAGCCCCTTTTTGCCGATTTGGGTCTTTGGTAAAGAGTCCCAAAGCAAAAAGGAGCGTGTCTATGAGGATACCCAATCTTTA
>JAPLMO010000385.1 GCA_026386995.1 Planctomycetota bacterium
GGGTTGATCGGAGAGGCCGCGATCTTGATGAGGACCTGCCCCGGCCCAGGCTGCGGCACGGGCTTCTGGACGAGGTGCAGCCGGCCGTCGTAGGCGCGAAGTTCCAGGGCTCGCATGGTTGCTGGAATCATGGGACTCCCCTTTCGGCCTTCAGCATACTTCGCCGGTACGCGATGCTACAGCAAAATTCTGCTTGGAATCCGGGACCCGAAGCCTCTAGACTGGATGGGTCCACCGTGCAGGCACGCTCGCGCAACAGCCTGCGGGTGTGGCTGTTTTTTTCTGGCAGTTGCCGTTTGCCTTCGTAGGGGCGGCCCTATGTGGCCGCCCGGTCGTTGTTTCAGTTGGCCGGGGGCACCCGCCACATTAAAGGCAGGGCGGCCACATAGGGCCGCCCCTACGAAAAGAATCCGCCGCCACACCCACAGCCGGCCGCGCGGCAAGTTACAGGTAGCGATCTGCCATGAGCGTTACGAGTGCCATCGAGGTTCGGCCCGCCCACCGCGCAGACGCCCCGCGTCTGGCCTTGCTCCACGGCAAGCCGTGCGACGGGCCGACCGCCGGCGAGATCTCCGCCTTCCACGAATCGGCCTTCCACGACTTCGTGATTGCGGCGCGCGGCGACGAAATGCTGGGCGCATGCCGCTTCATTACAGGCACGGGGCACTGCGCCAGCATCCTCCTGCCGCGCATGAAGCACTGGGACGAACCGCTGGCGGCGCGGTTGCTGCGGGCGGCGGCGGCACGCCTTCACAGCCGCGACGGCGCGCGGCTGATCCAGGTGCTTGTCGAGGCGAATCCGCCGCGGACGCTCGCCGCGGCCATCGAGAGCGCCGGTTTCGAGACGCTCGCCACGCTGGCGTACCTCCGCCGCCACGTGCGCCCCGAGGAACGCGATGCGCCCCTGCCGCCCGACCTGGCGTGGCGGCGGTACTGGAGCCTCCGGCACCGCCAGTTTGCCCGGACGATTACGGCCACATACCAGGAGAGCCTCGATTGCCCCGGCCTGGCGGGCCTCAGGACGGTCGACGATGCGATCACGACGCACAAGCACACGGGCATCTTCTGCCCGCGGGCGTGGCACCTGGCGATGGCGGACGGCGAGGCGGTGGGCGTCGTCCTCCTCAACAATCTTCAGGGCCGAGGCGACGTGATTTATCTGGGCGTGGCGCCCGGCGCGCGCCGGCGTGGCATCGGGCAGGCGCTGGTGGCGCGTGCGGTCCGCGACACGGCGGCCATGGGCCTCATCCAGATCGGCCTGGCGGTGGACGTGTCCAACACGCCCGCCATGCGGCTGTACGAGAAGACGGGGTTCCAGGAGACCCGGCGCCGGCTGGCGTATTTCGTTCCAGCCGCGCGGCTGGATGAACTGGGCGCGACATCGCCACCGCTTTTCAGCCCGCCTTATTTAGCCCCCCGTGATTACACGGGGGGGGGCTGAACCGAGTGTTGCGCGGTGGGCAGTCTTGCCCACCGCGCATGCAAACCAGTCTTTGCGCGGCGGGCAAGACTGCCCGCCGCGCGATCATTCGCGGGCCCCCCGCCCCGCCGCCCCCGGTGTATTCACCGGGGGCTAAATATAACAACAGCATCACTTCGCCGGCTTGGCGAAGCAAAACAGTTTCGTGGCCGTGCGCACGAAGAGGCGGCCGCCGGCGGCGGCGATGGAGGCTTGCGTCGGCCCGTCGCCGAGTTTCGTGCGCGAGAGAACCTTGAACTCGCTCCCCGCCGCCAGCACCGCCACTTCGCCGTCCTCGCTCAGACAGTAGATCTTGCCGTCGGCGCCCGTCGGCGAGGCCCGCCAGGCGGACCCCTTCAGGTCGCCGCGCCATCGTTCCTTGCCGGTGCGCGGGTCGAAGCAAACCAGCGTCTTGCGGTCGCTGTCCAGAACGTAGAGCTCGCTACCGTAGATGAGCGGCGTGGCGGAATCGGTGGTCGTGTTGTCGAACTTCCATGCCACGGCCTCCTCGCCAAGTTTGCCCGTCCCGCCGACCTTGACGGCCCACAGCGCCTTGCCGCGCGGAATCGCAAAGTAGATGAGGTCCTCCCACGCCACGCAACCGGGAACCAGGCGCCACATGCCGCGATGCGGCGGGTTGTAGCCGAGGCGCCAGAGTTCGCGGCCGGTGGCGGGGTCGTGACCGGTCAGGTAATCGCCGCCCGCCAGGACAATTTCCGCCTTCCCGCCGCGCTCGTACGGCATGGGCGTCGTGTAGGCCTCCAGCGACTCGTCGTCGGCATCGGACGGACGGATGTGCCGCCAGAGGTCCTTGCCGGTGGCGGCGTCGATGGCCAGCAGGTACGGCAAGAGCGGCTTATCCGTGCCGGCCTCGCCGAAGTGCGGCTTGGCGCGGCGGATCATCTCGACGTACAGCCGGCCGTCGTAGAGGAGCGGGCTCGAACTGTAGCCGTACTTGATGCACGGGTTGCCGTAGTCCTTCACGAAGTTGCGCGACCAGACTTTCTTCCCGGCAAAATCGAACGCCACGATATCGCCGGTGCCGTAGAGAAAGTACGCGAGGCGGCCGTCGGTGCACGGCGACGGCGTGGCGGCATCGTTGTTCGGGGCCTTGAGGTCGTCGCCGATGCGATTCCTCCAGAGGACCCTGCCGTCGGCCGCCGCCAGGCACATCGCCACGATGCCTTTCGTCTCGGGGTCGGTTGAACTGACGAAGACGCGGTCGCCCCAGACGATGGGCGTGGCGGCGGAATGGCCGGGCAGGTCGGCCGCCCAGACCTGCGTGCTCGTGTCGCAGACGGTGGGCAGACCTTTCTCCGTGGTCGAGCCGTTGAAGAACGGCCCGCGCCACTGCGGCCAGTTTTCGGCGCGCAATTGCACGGCCGTGGTCGCAACCAGCAGTGCTGCACAGATGGTCGCCTTGGGCAATCTCATCAAGAGTCCCTTGTCCCCCGACCCCATGAAGTAAACCCCGATAAACGCGCGGCGGGCCTCTTTGCCTTATGGCAACCCCGGCTGCGCTACTTCTTTTCGGCCGGCGTCACGAGGTACCACATCGTCTTGTGCTGCGGCGCGAGATGCAGCACCGCCCTGCCCTTATCCTCGGCCAGAGGCACGTCGGCAGCGGGCGTGCCGTCGGGTTTGAGTGCCCGGCACTTCCACTGGCCCGGCGGAAGCGCAACCGTTCCTTCGACCGGCTCGATGCAGACGGGCGGCTTGCCCCAGTTGCGGCCGACGGTCTTGCGGTCGGCCGAGAACTGCATGCCGGTGTTCTCGCACCGGCCGCAAGCGGCCACGAGGATCGCGCCGCTCCTGGCAAGCGGCCGGCCGTCGAGGGCGGTCATGGTCACGGCGGCAAAGTCGGGCTTCGTCACCTCGATGGGCAGCAACTCCGCCTTGCCGCCCGCGTGGCCGACGTACACCGCCGCGCCCGGCCCCGAGGCGGTGAACAGGCCGCGGCCCTTCTCGTCCACGGTCCACGACATCTTCGGCTCCAGGAATGAGCCGTTATCCGTAACGCCGCTGTGGCCCGTGATCGCCACTTCCAGGCGGACGCCCAGCAGGTCCTGCCACGTGGTCTTCATCTTGTCGCTTACAACGGCCAGCATGTTGCGATCGTGCTTGAGGTAATGCGCCGCGAGCGACGCCAGCGGCTCTTCATCGGCGGCGATGCACAGGCTGTACGCACGGCGATGCGGCGGAATGGCGGCCTCGCGGAAGATGGCCGCCCCG
Source organism: Planctomycetota bacterium (assembly GCA_026386995.1). The sequence goes on from JAPLMO010000385.1 coordinate 3,692, forward strand.
GCCCGCATGAAGCCCCACTTGGCGGGGTTGGCGTCGATATCGAAGAAACAGCCGAACGCCTCTCGGCCCTCATCGTACTTCGCGTGCGAGTACGCGAAGAGCCAGACGCCGTCCCAGTCCTGCGCGGCGGCGTAGGCGGCGAGCATCGGCACACACTCGGCCTGGTAGTCGTTCGGCGCGGGGTGGTTGTACTCGGTGACCGTGAAGGGTTTCTCCGCCATACGTTCGGCGGCGATGCGCGGCAGCGTGGACCCTTCGGGCTTGTCGACCATCGCCACCTGCTCGACCGTCCAGTTGTTCGGGTCCCACGGCCGGCCGGGGAACCGCGGGTGCTGCCAGTAGGCGTGGCTGTCGACGAAACCCATGTCGCTCTGGCCGTAGAGACCCAGCGGCCCGAAAACGATCGTGCCCGTGACGAGGGCCTTAACGCCGATTTCCGTTTTGATGAAGGCGTACAGGCTGTCGAAGTACGCTTTCTCGGTGTCGGCCAGGAACCGGCCGCGGTCGATCGCGCGGGCCTCGACCTCGCCCGCGCCGAAGAGGGCCACATTCTGGACTTCGAGCGACTCCTCCTTCAGCAGCCCTTCCCGCCCGCCCGGCGCCAGCACGACGCCGGCCATTCCCCACGCGCCCTTGCTCCACGCGGCCCGCAGGCTCTCGGTCGTGCCGTAGCGGCCCTTCAGCCAGGCGTTGTACTTGCCCTGGAGTATCTTGGCGTAGAACTCCGGCAGGTTACGGAGGTCTTCCCGAGCGCTCCACATGAAGAGGCTGTCCTCGTTGGTGATCTCGACGAACGCGACGGCCGGGTCGTCGGCCAGGCGCACCTTGCGATACGGGTTGACGTGGCCGAGAAGGTCGCGGGCGTACTGTTTCTGGGCATCCACGAGGGTGGGTGTAAAGATGCCGACGATCTTATCGTACTGCGTGTTCGGCTTGGCAAGGCCGAGGGCTCCGCTCGCCGAGCGGCCGACGTGCAAGTTGACGTTGGCCCAGATGCCGCGCTTCGCCAACTGGTCGATGAAGTAATCGAGCCGGTCAACCGCCTCGGCGTGAAGTTTCAGCGTATCTTTCGGATCGAGGATGCCGCGCGGGTACACCGAGGTATCCATGTGGTGGAACCGCACGGAGTTGACGCCGCCGGCCGCAAGGCGTGATGCGATGCGTTCGGCGTCGGCGTGCGCGGGGAAGCACGCCTCGAAGCAAACGTTGACGCCCCAGATGCGAACGCGGCGGTCGCCGAGCATGAAATGGCCTTCGTTAGCCACCAGGCGCGGCCCATCGGCCGGGATCGGCGGCGACTTCAGGGCCACCAGCGACGCCTCGTTGGGCGCCATCGGAATGACGAACGGCGTCATCTCTTCGGCGCACGCGGCCGAGCCGGCAAGCGCCGCCACAAGGACGGCCATCGCGGTCCGCATCGTAGATTCCCTCCCGAAGTCCACAGAATGAAACACGCGGCAAATTCAAGGAGGGTCATTATAATCGCGCGGGGCGGGCGTACAAACGATTGCTTGGCAACTCGCTGAGACTCGCTTACGAGGGTGGCATGCCCAGCACGCTGTTCGCTGGGCATGCTTGTTCCCTGCGCCGCATCATGCCCACGCATACAGCGGCGTGGGCATGCCACCCAGCCGGAAGACCGTCAGGACGTCGCCTGCTCGCCGGCAGTCCGCCGCCACGGCGCACGGAGCAGAAACCGCGGCATGCGGCCGGCTACCCATCGGACGAACTCGCGGTACGAAAGGTCGCCGGCCGTCACGTTCAGGTACTCGCGCAGAACCCGCTCGGTCGAGCGCGGCGCCCACGAGAGAATCTGCGGCCACCAGTAGACGACGTGCATGACGATGCGTGCGGCCCTGAGGTCGCGGCCGAACTCCTCGTCGCACCGGCGTTTGTAGCCTGCCAGGGCGCGGCGCGAAAAGTCGTTGCCCTTGACGGCATCGAGAACCGTCTCGGCCGCCAGTTGTCCCGAGCGGATTGCGTAGGCGATCCCCTCCCACTGAAACGGATCGACCCACCCGGCGGCGTCGCCCGCCAGGATCAGCCGGTCGCCGCAAACCGTACGCGAGATCCCGCCGCACGGCAGGAAGTGCCCGCGCGGCCGCACGCCGTCCGCCGCAAACCCGCGGTCCGCCAGAAACCGCCGGAACGTCTCCAGCGGCGAGCGGAACCAGTGACACAACCCGCCGACGCCCACCGAGTAGTAGGACCCGTGATGGAAGATCCAACTGTAGCCGTGGCTCGGCGTGCCGAAGTAGATGTCCATCAAGTCGCGCAGGTCGGCGTACGGGTCCGGGTCTGTAACGGGAATCTCCGCCTCGATGCAGAAGCCGATGTTCTTAGGGTGCTCGCGGCCGCGCAGGGCCTTCGCGAGCCTGCCATTCGCCCCTTCGCAGATGATGGCGCAGCGGGCGGCCACCTCGCCCTCGGGCGTCGCCAGGACAACGCCGCCCGGGCGGACGTCGACCGAGCGAACCTCCTGCCACTCCACGTGCGCCCCGGCCTCGCGGGCTTTCTCAAGGAGGAAGTGGTCGAAGCGAGACCGCGTCACCGTGACCGCAATGCGGCGGTCCTGGCGGGCATTGATGGTGATGGGGCCGAAGTGCGCGCGGCCGGCACGGACTTCGCAGTCGATAAGGTCCGGCGGCAGGGGCATGCCAAGCCAGCGCAAGGCGCGCCCGGAGAGGCCCCCGCCGCAAGGCTTGGGCCGGGGAAATTGCCGGCGCTCGAGCAAGATCACATCGGCGCCGCCATCGGCCAGCCGCCGCGCGGCCGAGGCGCCAGCCGGCCCGCCGCCGACCACGGCGAAATCGAAACGTTTATCGATCAACTTGGGATAATGCCCGGGCATGTGGCACGGCTGGCTTGCCCAGCCGTGGAAACCGCCGGCGACTCGCCACGGCTGGGCAAGCCAGCCGTGCCACATACGCGCAACTCACGCGGGGGGCAAGACTGCCCGCCGCGCAACAATCCAATCTTAAAACGCTGTAGGTCACGCTTCCTCAACGACCGTCAGCCCGAGCGCCTTGGCGAATTCCAGGACCGGGGCCTTCAGATCGCCATAGAACGTGACGCGGTGCCAGCCCCACTGGTCCCAGTAGGTGAGGAGTTTATCGATGTCGCCCTTGGGCTCGGCGGCCAGTTTGGTGCGGCACGCCTTGTCCTCGTCGATGTTGTCAACGGTCTTGGCCTGGTGCAGCAGGAGGAGTTTTTCGACGGCCTTGATCTCGACCGTCGTGGTCATGTGCCCCAGCGGCATGAGTGACCGCATGGAGGCCCCCTTGCGGTCCTCGCTGTGGCTGCGGATGTGGCAGGGGTTGGCCTTTCCTTCCGGGCCGAAGACCTTTGTCGGCGCCACGCAGTGGGCGTAGATGATCTGGTTCTTCGACGTGTCAATGACCGGATCGGATATGAAGCCCGGCCGCCCCGTCAGGCCGCCGATGGCCAGCATCGTTATGGTCGACGGCACGTCCGCCTCGCACGCGCCCACCAGACCGTCGTTGTTGAACTGGCAGAACCCCAGGCACGGGTATGCCTTCAGGTGCCCCCCGTAGAACCCGCCCAGGCAGTTGATGGTGATGGCCTGGGCGTTGCGCTGGCGCATGACCTCGCGCATGGCCACATACATGGCGCCGGAGTTCTCGATGTCGTCGCGCGAGGGCTCGACGACTCTCTCGGCGTCTTTTATCCAGCGGTCGGCGCACTTGCGGGCCTCATCGCGGTCGGCCTTCTCGTAGGCATCGTGGAGTTCCTTGAAGTCGACGGGCACCACCTTCGTGCCGCAGAGTTCCTCTATGGCCTTGCCGAGCGCAGGCATGCCCCACCCGCCGCCAACCGTCAGGATTGTCGATGCACGCAACTTCTTCAGGCACTCTTCCATGGGAACGATCTTGACGGGGTCGGAGGCACACGCCATGTCGCCGGCAGGCTTGGTGCCCTTCTTGCGGACATCGGTGCAGGCGGCCACGAAAGCATCGGCCGAGCCGCCGGGCGCCTTCAGGAGCCGGAAACACCGGGCCGCCTCCGCCACGTCCTCGAACCGCGAGGACGACATCCCGGCCACCTTCTGCCCGCTGCGCCGCGCGGAGGCGTATGCAGTCAGGAACTCGCCGGAGCCGCCGTACAGGTCGTCAACGAAGAGCGTCGGCCGTCCCGCTGCGGCAATTATCTGCGGGGCGCTGGTCCAGATGCCCACCATGTACACCAGGTACCCGTCGACCTCCTTGTCGGCCTCGAGGACCTTCTTGGCCTGCCGGGTATTCATGACCGTGACGGGCAGGAACTCGATGTCCGGGCACGCCTGCGTCAGTTTCTCGGTGAGTTCCTTCTTGCGGCGGTCGTAGTCGTAGCCGATGTTCGGCCACGTAGGGCCGGTCGAGGGCGTGTGCGTGAAGACCAGCCGCACCTTGACCTTCTCCGCGGCGTCTGCCGCCGCGGCCTGTGGTGCGAGCGATGCCAGCCCGCCCGCGCCGGTCGCCGCTGCCGCGCACCCCGCCAGGAACCGCCGGCGGTTTAACCGACATCCCTTACAACCCCCCAGGAACTCCTGCCGAATCTGCGACATGTTCGTGGTCTCCCAAAATGAGTTCGACTTAGCCTATCCGGGGCATCCACCCGCCGGAAGAAATACCCTCTGTGCGTCGCCGATGCAAGAGTTTTGCGGGCGACCGGGTAACCCCGGGTGTGGCCGGATTTTATGGCAGTCGAAACCGCTCTCTCTGTCATTCTGAGACGCGGCTTCAGCCGCGGCGAAGAATCTCGCCGTCCGGCGCGCCAAACGGCGGGATTCTTCGCTCGGCCGCCAAGGCGGCCTCGCTCAGAATGACAATGCTCTTTCGCATGCCAGAAAACCCGGCCACACCCTAACGCCTCAGTCGGAGCGCGACACGGGGACGGCGGGCTCGGCGAGCAGTTTGGCGATCCGGTCGGCCAGAACAGCGTCATCTCCCGGATCGAGGCCCTGGAACATCTCGCGGACAACGCCCTGGCGGTCCAGGAGGAGGATCGTCGGGACCACATCCTCAGCGCGGGCTTTCGCCCGGAGTTCTTCCCAGACGGCGTCCGGCCCGAAGGCCAGCCGGTACGGAATCTTGAACTCCTCGCGAAAAGAGGCGACCACCTGGCGGTCCTGGGCCACATCGCCGGAACGCTCATAGGCCAAGCCGACCATCTCCAGCCCCTTCGCGTGGAACTGCTGGTACAGGCCGGCGAGGACCGGGACCGACCGGCGGCACGGGGGGCACCACGTGCCGAAGAGGTCGAGCAGGACGACCTTGCCTTCCAGGGAGCGCAGGGTCACTTCGCCGCCGTCCACCAGGGGCGCTGACGTGAACTTCTGGAACCGGAAAAGGACTTCGGGCCGCGGAGGTTTCGCGGGACCCTCTCCCTTGCCGTTCTTGCCGCTATCGCCGTTTTCGCCGCCGCAACCCGCCAGCGCTATCGCCGCCAGCAGTGCCGCGGCGAGAGGGGCGATTCTTCGCTTTCGCATGAGACTTCCCCGTATCCTTGTCACCGTTTCGGACCTTGAAAACGCAATACTCGCCGCACATGGAGCAGACGTCGTCGCTGCGCGGCCGGCGCTCATCGCGGAGGCTGCGGGCCCGCTCGGGGTCGATCGCACCGTTGATCTGGCCGTCCCAGTCGCGGCGGCTGCGGGCGACGCTGATGCGCCGGTCCCAGGCCCGGGCATCGGCCCGGCCGCGGGCCACGTCGGCCGCGTGGGCGGCAATACGGGCCGCGATCACGCCGTCATGCACGTCTTGCGGGCGCGGCAGGCCGAGGTGTTCTGTCGGTGTCACGTAACAGAGGAAGTCCGCACCGGCCATGCCCGCCACCGCCCCGCCGATCGCGCTGGTGATGTGGTCGTAGCCGGGGGCAACGTCGGTGACGATCGGCCCGAGGACATAGAACGGCATGCCGCCCGTGATCTCTTTCTGGAGCCGGACCTGCGCCGCGACCTGGTCGAGCGGCACGTGGCCGGGGCCTTCGATGATCACCTGGGCGCCGCTGGCCACGGCCCGCTTCGCCAGGTCGCCCAGCACGAGGAGTTCCTCGACCTGGGGGCCGTCCATGGCGTCGGCGATTGCGCCCGGCCGCAGGCCGTCGCCCAGGCTGAGCGTCACGTCAAACTCGCGGGCAATGTCAATAAGTTCGTCAAACCGCTCGAAGAAAGGGTTCTCCTGCCGGTTACGGCGCATCCAGTGCGCCAGGAACGTGCCGCCGCGGCTGACGATGCCGCACACGCGCCGCCCCAGGGCCTCCGACTCTGCGATCCGCCGCGTCACGCCGCAGTGGACGGTCACGAAATCGACGCCGTCCTCGGCATGGCGGCGGACGGCCCGGATCATGTCGGCCGCGGTCATCTTGTCGAGGCCCCCGCGTGCGCGAGCCGCTCCGGCGGCCGCCTCGTAGATCGGCACCGAGCCCACGCAGACATTGGCGGCCTCCATGATGCGGCCGCGGATGGCCCGAAGGTCGCCGCCGGTGGAAAGGTCCATGATGGCGTCGGTGCCGGCCTCTTCGGCGGCCTTCAACTTCTCCAACTCGACGCCCACGTCGGCATAGTCGGTGCTCGTGCCGAGGTTCGCGTTGACCTTGACGCGAAGCCCCTGCCCGACGCCGAGGATCCGGCCGGACCGGCGATTCTTATTTAGGGGAACGGCGATCCGGCCTTCGGCCACCAAACGGCGGACGGTCTGGACGTCCACGCCCTCGGCTGCCGCCACGGCCTTCACGGCCTCGGAAACCTTCCCCTTCCTTGCGAGTTCCATCTGTGTCATGCGGACGACGACTCCGTTTCTCCCCGTACGATTCGCGCGGCGCTTGCGGCCGCTCGCCTTTCGATTCACCTTTGAACTTGCCGAAATCATTGCGGCGCTTCGGCCCACGGTCGCGGCCCGGGGGCCCGCGCGGCGGACCTCGATCGGGACGACCCGCGAAAGGATGCGGTACATCGACCGACGGACCTTCCGGCCTGCCGCCCTGCTCTTTGCGCGGCCCGCGATTGTCAAACGGCTTCGGCCCACGTTTCTCAAAGCGACCCGGCCCGCGGTCACGGCCCCGCTCGGCGCCCGGCCCGCGTTTCTCGAAACGGCCCGGCCCGCGGTCACGGCCCCGCTCGGCGCCCGGCCCGCGTTTCTCGAAGCGGCCCGGCCCGCGGTCGGGACGCCCGGCGAACGGGTGCTCGGTCTCAATGGGCGGCCCTTCGGCCGGTTGATTCCGCTCAGCCGCCGGCGGACGTTTCTGGAACCGCGCCGGACGCTCCTGGAACCGGCGCGGCCCGCGGTCTTGGAATCGGCCCGGCCCGCGCGGCGCCCCGGCGCGGCCGCGATCGAACGCGGCAGGCGCTTCGGGCGGCGTCTCGGGCAACTTCTTCAGGTACTCCACCTCGTCGGGTTCAAGGCGACGGGCCTCGCCCACTTTCAGGCCGCGCAACGTGATGTGGCCGATGCGGGTGCGCACCAGTTCGCGCACATTGTGTTCCTGGTGAGCGAGCATGCGGCGGACCTGGCGGTTGCGGCCCTCGCGGATCGTGATCTCCACGATCGATTTCGACCGGCCGTGGCTGATGACGCGGACCTGCGCCGGCCTCGTGCGGCCCTCAGCCAGCCAGACGCCTCGCCGAATCCGGCGCATGCTGTCGGGCGTCAGGTCGCCCACGACGGTCGCGACGTACGTCTTGGGCACCTCGTACCGAGGATGCGTCAGGCTATTAACCAGCGGGCCGTCGTTGGTCATCAGGAGCAGGCCCTTGGAGTCGACGTCGAGCCGGCCCACGGCAAACAGGCGGGCCTTCGTGTAGCGCTGCATGATGTCGATGGGCCGCCTGCGCCCCGCCGGGTCGAAGTTCGTGCACACGACGTCTTTGGGCTTGTTCAGAATCCAGTATTCCGGCCGCTCGGGCTTGAGGCGCGACCCGTCGAGGCGGACGTCCTGCACATCGAGGTCGGCCTTGGCGCCCAGTTCGATGACGATGCGGCCATCGACGGACACGCGGCCGGCGGTGATCAGGTCCTCGCACGCGCGGCGAGAGCCGAAACCGGCACGAGCAAGCAGTTTTTGTAAGCGTTCAGCGGTCATAGTTCACCCAGACAGCATCCCCGCTTACCAGCGGGGGCTAGTAATAGTTTACCGCTGCGGCGCTTTGCCGGGCGGCGCGGCGACGAGCGCCGTCAGTCGCTCCGGCATCTCCAACGCATATTCTCCGCAATCCGCCGGCACCAGGATAGTGTCGCCCGCCCGGATCGGCATCGCCGCATCGCCCGCCACCAAGCGAGCCGAGCCCGCCACGACCACCAGCGCGGCACAGGCGCCGCCCATCTCGACGGCGTACGGACGCCGGTCGATGCGGATGCGGCTCAGGCTGAACGCCGGGCAATCGACCAGGTTCTCGATGACAAGGCCCGTTTCGTCGGCCGTCCTGCCCTTGCCGCCCGCCGGCGGCGCATCGCCCGTAAAGCGGATGCACTCCATCGCCCGCTCCACGTGCAGCGCGCGGGGCTTGCCGTCGGCCCCGAGGCGGTTCCAGTCGTACAGCCGGTACGTCAGGTCCGAGGTCTGCTGAATCTCGGCCAGCACCACCCCAGGCCCGACGGTATGGACCGTGCCGGCGGGGACCCAGATAAAGTCGCCCGCCTTGACCGGCCGCACCGTCAGCAGTTCTTCGATCGCGCCCTTCTTCAGGGCCGTCGCAAGGCGGTCGCGAGTCGTGCCCGGGCGGAGGCCGTCGGCGACCCACGCGCCAGGCTCGGCGTGGACGACGACCCAGCACTCCGTCTTGCCGCCCTCCTCTTTCGAGTGCTTGGCCGCATGGGCGTCGCCAGGATGCACCTGGACGCTCAGGCGGTCGGTGGCATCGATAAACTTCACGAGGAGGCCGAACCGGGTGCTCCAGGCCCGCGCAAGGCCGTGGCGGCCAAGAACCGCCTGCCCGTCGCGTTCCAGCACTTCGCGGAGCGTGCGGCCGGCCAGCGGCCCATCGGCCACGCGGCTGCGGTTGTGGGGATGGTCCGAAAGTTCCCACGATTCGCCGACCTTGGCGCCTTCCGGCAAGGGCTTGCCCAGGAGTTCCGCCAGCCGCCGGCCGCCCCAAACGCGGTCGACCAGTACCGGCTGCATTTTCATCGGTTGCATCAGGTTCGCCCTTAACACTACAACGTAACTTTGCGCGGCGGGTCTCCGTACCCGCCGCGCATACCCCGTTTTCGCGCCCGTAGCCGCGCTTTTCGCGCGGTGGGTTCGGAGACCTACCGCGCGAAGGCTTAAGTTGCGTTGTACTATTGACAACGGCCCGATGCCGTATCACAAAGTGCTGCATTTTACCACGGACTCGCCGCGACAGGAAATGATTTCGGGGGGTGCGATGGGCAAGAGTGCCGTTGTCAATGGTAGGGGCAGCCCTGTGTGGCTGCCCTGCGTCTTTCAAATCGCCAAACATGCAGGGTGGTCGCCTGGCCGACCACGCGGTTGAAGCGCGGCCGCGGCGGCTGCCTACGCCAACGCCTAGTAGCATGTAGGGTGGGTGCCTAGCACTACAACGCCACTTGGGCAAGTTTAGCGCGGCGGGTCTCCCGACCCGCCGCGCTAAGTTGCGCTGTACTGCTAGTAGCATGTAGGGTGGGTGCTATACACCCACGCGGTTGCCACGCCGACGCCTGAGCAGCGCCACACCCAGCGCCACGAGCGCCAGCGTCGCCGGCTCGGGAACCGCGCTGATCCCGCCCGTCAACTGACCGGCCAGCATGCCGTAATTGTTGGCTTGAAGCCCGA
>JAPLMO010000377.1 GCA_026386995.1 Planctomycetota bacterium
ATCATGTCCATCGGGCCCGGCCGGTAGAGGGCGTTGGCGGCGATCAGGTCGCCGATGCGGTCGGGCTTGAGTTTCTGCAGGAGGTCCCGCATGCCCGCCGATTCAAACTGGAATATGCCCTTCGTCTCGCCGCGCTGGAAGATGCCGAAGGTCTTCGGGTCGTCCAGCGGTATCTTGTCGAGGTCCAGGTCCACGCCGTGGTGTTTCTTGACGAGGTCCACGGCCCGCTTCATTTCCGTGAGGGTCCGCAGGCCCAGGAAGTCCATCTTCAGGAGGCCAACCTTGGCCGCCACGTCCATGTCCCACTGTGTGGTCACGTCGTCGCCGACGCGGCAGAGCGGGACGTACTCCACCAGCGGCGCGTCGGCGATGACCACGCCCGCCGCGTGGACCGACGCATGGCGCGCCAGGCCCTCCAGCCGCCGCGCGATGTCGATGAGTTCCTTTACCTTCGGCTCGCGCTGGTACATCTCCCTGAGGTCCGGCTCCTTCTCCATCGCCTGGTCCAGCGTGATGTGCAGCGGCGTCGTGGGGATCTTCTTGGCGATGCGGTCGACCTCGGACAGGGGAATATCGAGCACGCGGCCCACGTCGCGGACCGCCGCACGGGCCGCCATCGTCCCGAACGTGATGATCTGCGCCACGTTCTTTTCGCCGTACTTCTCGCGGACGTAGCGGATGAGGTCCTTGCGCCCGTCCTGGCAAATGTCGATATCAAGGTCTGGCATCTCGTTGCGGCTCGGGTCCATGAACCGCTCGAACAGCAGGCTGTAGACGATCGGGTCGGCCGTCGAGATGCCCAAGAGGTACGTCACCATGCACCCGACGCCGCTGCCTCGAGCCCCGCAGGGGATGCCGCGCTCCTGGGCGTAGCGGACGAAGTCCCAGACGATCAGGAAGTAACTGGAGAACTTCTTCGACTCGATGACCTTCAGCTCGTGCTCCAGCCGATCGCGGTGGACCTGGGTGAACGCGGCGCCGTAGCGGCGGGCGGTCCCCTCTTCGCACAGGCGCCGCAGCATCGACTCGGGCGTCGTGCCCGCCGGCGTCGGGTAGACCGGCGTGTGCCGCGCGTGGAACGAGAGTTCAAGGTTGCACCGCTCGGCCACCGCCAGGGTGTTATCGAGGGCCTCGGGCATGTCGGAGAACCGGGCCAGGAGTTCGTCATACGTCTTCAGGTGGAACTCGCGCTCCTGGTACCGCATGCGGCCGGCCTCGGAGAGGACCTTGCCGGTGTTGATGCACAGCAGGGCGTCATGGGCCCGCGTGTCATCGGCCCGGATGTAGTGGACGTCGTTGGTGACGACCATCGGAACGTTCAGTTCGCGGGCCAGGGCCACCAGGCGCGGCCGGACCTTCAGTTCCTCCTCGATCCGGTGGTCCTGGAGTTCGATGTAGAAGTTCTCGGTCCCCAGGATGTCGCGGTACTGGCCGACCGCGCGGCGGGCACCGGCGTCGTCGCCCGCCAGGAGGCGCATCGGCACTTCGCCGTGGAGGCAGGCCGTCATGCCGATCAGACCCCCGGCGTGCTCGGCGAGGCAGGTCTTGTCGATGCGCGGCCGGTAGTAGAAGCCGTCGAGCGACGCCGTCGTCGCCAGCGCCAGGAGGTTCTTGAAACCCTTCTCGTCCTTCGCCAGCAGGATGAGGTGATGGCCGGCATCCTGCGTGCCGGGCAGCGTCTCGCGGTCCTGCCGGCGGCCGGGGGCGACGTACGCCTCGTACCCGATGATGGGCTTCAGGCCCGCCTTGTGGGTCGCCGTGTAGAACTCGATCGCTCCGCAAAGGTTCCCGTGGTCCGTTATGGCCAGCGCCGGCGAGCCTTGCTCCTTGGCCGACTTTACGAGGTCGCCGATGCGGCAGGCGCCGTCCAGCAGGCTGTACTCGGTGTGAACGTGGAGGTGAACGAAAGGCTTTGCGGCCACCTTATAACTCCGCTTCTGCGCTATGGTCCTTTGTGCTAGTAGTCCGTCAACTTTGATTATGTGGGTGCCACGGCTGCGCAGTTTGCAGCCGTGCTTCCCTGCCCGCGACCACGGCTGCACAAGGCGCAGCCGTGGCACCCGTAGATTCAATTGTAACGGACTACTAGCGCGGTTCGCGTGAATCGCCTGCGCCGACTCTATCACCCGCCGCCCGCGCCGTCAACGAGTGTTAGCAAACTTTCGTCGTCCGCGCCGGCGGCGAAGGTGGCACGGCTGGCTTGCCCAGCCGTGGTGGAAGGTCCGCGAGGTTTCCCACGGCTGGGCAAGCCAGCCGTGCCACACCTGCTAAGACTGACGCAATACATTACGCCGGCGGCTGCCCCTTGACAACCCCGGCGATTTCGCTAGAGATTACTACTTGTCCGTCAACTTTGATTGCGCGGGTGCCACGGCTGCACAGTTTGCAGCCGTGTTTTCCTGCCGACGACCACGGCTGCACAAGGCGCAGCCGTGGCACCCACAGATTAAGAACTGACATGCTACCAACCCGTTTCAACGGTTCACGGTAATGCGGCAGCGATAGTGAGTGCCTCAGCCAGATTGCACACCATGCCGCTCACCCCCACCCCATCTCCCGCGGCGGGGAGAGGGGAGAAACAGGGCGCCGGCCTACCGGCGGAGGGTTGCACGCCCAAGTTTAACCCGAAGGAGACTGACCATGACTATACGAACTCACAGGGTATGGGGGCTGATGGCGTGGGCGGCTATTGCGTTTGTCTGCGCAGCCGCTGGGTGTTCAGACTCCGGTTCGGAATCCGCGGCGCCAACAGCCGTGGCGCCCGCCGAGTTGGCCCTCGACCTGGGCGGCGGCGTCACGATGAAACTGGTCCTTATCCGCCCGGGCAAGTTTATGATGGGCGATGGAAAAGACCAGCACGAGGTCGCCATCTCCAAGCCGTTCTACATGGGCGTCACGGAAGTGACCCAGGCCCAGTACGAGGCGGTCATGGGCACGAATCCGAGCAACTTCAAGGGCGCGACAAACCCGGTGGAGATGGTTTCCTGGAACGATGCCGCGGAGTTCTGTAAGAAACTCTCCGAGAAGACCCGCCAGGCCGTCCGCCTGCCGACCGAGGCGGAGTGGGAATACGCCTGCCGCGCGGGCACGCAAACCGCGTTCTCTTTCGGCGATGACCCGTCCGCTTTGGGCGATTATGCCTGGCACATGGGTAACAGCAAGGGGATGACGCACCATGTGGGCCGGAAGAAGCCGAACGCATGGGGCCTCTACGACATGCACGGCAACGTGTATGAATGGTGCGCGGATTGGTACGGAGCATATCCGAAAGGTTCCGTCACGGACCCGTCCGGTCCCGCCACCGGCAACGGCCTCCGTGTGTTGCGCGGGGGGTCGTGGGACCTTGTCGATACCGGCAACTTCCGATGCGCGTTTCGCGACAACTACGTCCCGGCGGGCCGCGACCGCGACGTTGGTTTTCGTTGTGCCAGGACTCTTTGATTACCCTTTGCCCTTTGGCTGCTTTACCCTTTGCCGTTGCCGGGGCCATACTATCCGCCGTCAGGCATATTCCTTGTCGATCCGCACCTGGCCGCAGTCGAGGCAGCGGCACCCTGGCACGGCCACAGCCGTGCCGTGGCAGGCCGGCGGCGAACAATCTCTGTGTAGGGCGTGCCGTCGGTGCGGAGGTCGGCGTTGCCTTCTTCACCACGGGCTCGCGCACCGTGGCTAGAAATCAGTTCGGCCCGCCGGGCCGTAGTGGCACGGAGAGACGATGCTTGACGGGCGGCAGGGGCGGGGATAGTCTGCAAACGGTAAAAGGCAAAAGAGTTTAACCGCCGAGAACGCGGAGAACGCTGAGAAGAATTCTGTTTCTAAAAACTCAAGGATTCTTTCTCTGCGTCCTCTGCGTTCTCCGCGGTTAGAGTCGGCAGGTTTCCTGGCAAGGCTATGAGATGAAGTTGGCGGCGCAAACGGCGATGACCGGGGCCGACCCCGCGCCCGGCACGGAGACCCGCGCGTGAATCTGATGCTGGCCAGTTTCGGACCGGCCGACTGGGGCGTGCTGGCCATCTACTGGGCGGTCATGATCTACATGGGCGTGATCGCCGCCCGCAAGAACCAGACCACCGAGCAGTACTTCCTGGGCGAGCGGTCCCTGCCGACCTGGGCCGTGGCGATTTCGATCGTGGCCACGTCGCTCTCGGCCGCGACGTTCGTCGGCGCCCCGGAAGAAGCCTACACGCGCGACTTAAGTTACCTCATCCTGAACATCGGCGGATTCATGGCGGTGTTCATCGTGGCGATTGTCTTCGTTCCGCGGCTCTACCGGGCGGGCACCGTCACGATCTACGGGTTCATCGAGCAGCGGTTCGGCCCGGCCGCCAAGATAGCCACGTCGTGCATGTTCCTGTTTGGGCGGCTGCTGGCGTCGGGGTCGCGGCTGTTCATGGCGGCCATCCCGTTATGCCTGCTCCTCTTCGGCACCCAGACGCAGCAGGCCCACGAACATCGCGGGCAACTGGTGCTGGCCATCTGCCTCATCGGCCTGACGGGGACGTTCTACACCATGATGGGCGGCATCCGCACGATCGTCTGGATCGACGTGGTCCAGTTCACGCTGGTCGTCGGAACGGTGGTCCTTTCGGTCGCCATGCTGCTCCACAAGATTCCGCTGGATCTGCCGCAGATCGCCGGCGTGCTGGCCGAGGACGGCACCGGGCCGTCGGGCAGCAAACTGCACCTCCTGGACCTCTCCTGGGACCTCAGCAAACCTTACACGCTCTGGTCGGCGGCGTTGGGGGTGGTGTTTCTGAACGTGGCGGCGTTCGGCGTGGACCACGACCTGGCGCAGCGGTTCCTTGTGGCCAAGTCGCCGGTGCGCGGGGGACTTTCGCTGATTTACTCGCAGTTTATCAGCATCGTCGTCGTGGCGCTCTTCCTGGCGGTCGGGCTGCTGCTGTGGATTTATTACCAGTGGCTGCCCGCCCATCCGGCCGCCGGCGTGCTGCCGGTGGCGCTGCCGCCCACGCCCAAGGACGCGTACCCCGTGTTCCTGCTGAACGAGTTGCCGCCGGTGTGCGGCGGGTTGGCCATCGCGGGGTTTTTCGCCATCGCCCAGGGGAGCATGGACTCGGCGATCAACGCGCTGGCCTCCAGCCTCGTCGCGGACCTCTACTATCCTCTGCGGCAGTACCTGGGTAAGCCGATCGACCGCAACGTGTCGGTCAAGACGCCCAAGGTGGCCGTGGTGGCGATGGGCATCGTAATGTGCCTGTTTGCGGTCGTCTGCGCGATGGTCTACAACCCGAAGGTCGAAACGCTGCTCCAGTTCGCCCTGGGCGTGATGAGTTTCGCCTACACGGGCATGCTGGGGGTCTTCCTGACCGCACTCCTGACGCGCCGAGGCAACGCGTGGTCGGTCCTGGCGGCGCTTGCGGCCGGGGCGGTGACGGTGGTTCTGTTGCAGGACCGTATCCTGGAGTGGTGGACCAAACCCTTTCTTGAGCCTCACGAGATGCCGCCCAGGCTGGCCATGGTCTGGTGGATGCCCATCGGCACGATCATCAGTTTCCTGGTGTGCGTGGCGGGCCGGCCGCGCCGGCCTGCGGCAGAAGACGCGGCCGCGCCGGGGCCTCAGGTTCGGGGCGAAGTTCGTGTTTAGAGGCTGTTTCAGAACCGGCTTTCAGCGCATGATCGCGCGGCGGGCAGTCTGGCCCGCCGCGCAAAGACTGGTTTGTATGCACGGTGGGCAAGACGGCCCCCCGCGCGACACTCGGTTCTGAAACAGTTTCTTAGCGCCGCTGCGTCTACCTTGAGAGTTGACATAGCCGACGCCGAGTGTAGTCTATCGCGTGGCTTCATTGGCGCAAAGAACTCCGGCACTGCACAGGAGAACGAAATCGTGAAAGCATTCGAGTTACTCATGGGATGTGGGTGTTGCGGCCTCAGCCGGCGGCAACTTCTGAAAGCGGGTTGCATCACGTGCGCGGGCGCCTTGGGAGCGATGGCCATGCCCCGCCTCCTCAGCGGGGAAGAGGGCGGCGGCAAGGTACGAATCCGCATCGTCTATTCGCTGCACGCCGAGAAGCAGCCGGGGCCCGACTGGCCGAACAAGGGGTTCGACTTCGTTCCGGTCATGGCGCGCATCGGCGAAGAGTTGGCGAAGCGGTGCCCGGGCTTCGAGTTCGTCTCATCGATGGCCCAAGGCCCGGCCCAGGCCAGGAAGATTCTCGAAGATGACAAGTCGGCCGCCATCGACGGCTACCTCGTTTACCAGATGAACTGTTGGAACCAGGTGGTGCAGCCGATTGCCAAGTCGGGCAAGCCGGTGCTCTATGCCGATTTCCAGTATGCCGGCAGCGGCGGCTTTCTGGTCTACACGGCGGGTTTCCTTCGCGCGAAGGCGCCGAACGTGGGGTTCGTGGCCTCGTCGAACATCGAGGACTTGGCGGCGGCGGTAAAGTGCTTCGAGTTGGTGAAGAAGGGCGGCTCCGTGGCCGATTTCGTGGCGGCCACCGCCAAGACGCGCATCGAGCGGACGCCGAAGCCCGGCGACCTTGCCTGTAAACCCGATGCGGTGAAGACGGCCTCCATCGACGAGTGCCTGCGGCGGATGAAGGAGTCGAAGATCCTCGCTGTCAGCAACCAGGAGTCCGGCCCGGCCGAGCCGGTCATGGGCATCCCGATGGAGAAAGTCTCGTTCGCCGAGGTCAACGACGCGTGGAAGGCCGCCGACAAGGACGAGGTCCGCCAGGTTGCCGACCGCTGGCAGAAAGCCGCGGCGTGCATCGTCGACGTCTCGCGCGAAACGCTGGAGACCTCGGCGGCGATGTACCTGGGCATGAAAGCCGTCCTGAAGAAGCACGGGGCCAACGCCATTACGATCAACTGCCTCGGCGGGTTCTACGGCGGGCACATCCACGCGTATCCGTGCCTGGGCTTCCACGAATTGTGCAACGAGGGGCTCGTCGGGGCGTGCGAGTGCGACGTGCGCTCGACCTCGACCATGGTGGCGGCCGCGGCGCTCACGCAGGGCCGGACGGGCTTCATCTCGGACCCCGTGATCGATACCGCCAAGCGCCAGATCATATACGCCCACTGCGTGGCGTCGAACCGGATGTTCGGGCCGCAGGGCGAGACGAACCCGTTCCAGATCCTCACGCACTCCGAGGACCGGCAGGGGGCGTCGGTCCGCTCTATCCTGCCAGTCGGGTACATGACGACGACCCTTGAGATGCGGCCGGACCGCAAGGAAATCCTATTTCACCAGGGCAAGGCCGTTGCCAACGACCCCGACGACCGCGCCTGCCGCACCAAACTTTGCGCCGAGCCGGTCGGCGACATCGAAAAACTGTTCGCCGAGTGGGACCAGTGGGGCTGGCATCGCGTGACGGTCTACGGCGACCTGAAAGAGCCGGTCCAGGCGCTGGCCGGCGCGATGGGCTACAAAATCGTGCCGGAGGCGTAGCACGCGGGGCGCTGATGGCCGAGGCCGCCGCCAAAGACGTCGTCCCGCTCCAGTGCATGGGCATACCCCAGGCGTAGTGGTGCCGTACCCCAAGGTTATCTGCAGGAATCGCCGCGGGCTTCATAGCAACTAAAGTAGCGAAACGTATCGCGTTCACTATAGTATACACCGGAGGGCGAAATCGGGCGTTTTTTACGCCGCGCGGGACCTAAAACCCCCTTGGCGCTAGCGCCAAGGCCGTTTTTGCGTCGTTTGGCAAGATGGGTAAGGCGCTTTTTTACTGGTTTTTGATACTTCACACACGGTTTTGGTCGGAACTTGACACCTTTTTGCACCCGCCGAGCGGTTTTGACCACCGCCGATTATATACTTTAGTATACCCTATCGGGATAGTGAGGATTCTCCGCCGACCCTTCCAGGGGCCCGAAATAAATGAGGGACACCCATAGAGGCCATCCAGGCGGCCGGCCTGACGCGCCGGAAGGCCCAAGGGTGTCCCCCTTTTAATTACGAGGGGGGCGTCAGGAGCGCCCAAAACTGAGCGGTTACTGCCTTGCGGCGATTCCGGGGGGCTGAAGCCTATGAGATGGGCAATCTGGGCAATCTGGGCAGGCCGGCCAGAAGGGCTGCTGCCGGAGAACCAAAAAATAACCGCCGCGATTGGACTTCGGCCAAAATATGAGGTATAGTGTACTGGATGATCGGCTTCTACAGGGTTCTTCGACCCACGGGGGGTGTCGGTTCCGGCCGGTGGTCGTGGGGCTTTATGACATTCAGACTGCCAACACATTGTTCCTCAGTAGCGATAGACGCCACCTGCGCGATCGCAGGGGAGCGCGCGAAGTGTTCACACGGAAATGGGGCAGGGTCTCGTTAAGTCAAGGAGAGAGTCATGTTTAGCCGAAGCACGATGCTGTTTGGTTGTTTGCTCGCCGTGGCTGTGCTGGCATGGACCGGCACGG
>JAPLMO010000276.1 GCA_026386995.1 Planctomycetota bacterium
GGTAGGCGTGGGCGGGCAGCATCTCGCCGTGCGTGTAGACGTTTATGCCGCGCCCCTCGGTCTGCTTCAGCAGGGCCTCGAGGTCCGCGAGGTCGTGGCCCGTGATGACGATCGCGCGGCCGGTCTTCGTGCCGGTGGAGACCTCGGTGGGCACGGGGTTGCCAAACCGCTCGACGTGGGCCTCATCCAGCATCTTCATCGCGCGGAGGTTCATCCGGCCGCACTCCATGACAAGGCCGATCATGTCCGGGATGTCGAAGTTGACGTTCGTAAGCGTCGCAAACAGGGCCTTGTGCATGAAGCCGTCGACCTCCTGGTCGATCCTGCCCAGTTCGCGGGCATGGTGGGCGTAGGCGGCCACGCCCTTGAGGCCAAACAGGAGCGTGTCCATAAGGCTCGCCAGGTCCGGTGACTTTCCACACACGCCCACGTGGTGGCATCCCCCGACCGGCGTCTGGGAGCACTGGTAACAGAACATCTCTTGCGTACTGGTGGATACGGGCATCGTTTGGTTCCTTTCGTTAGTTGTCCCGTCCGTAAAGCGTCGTACCCCACTTCTGACATTACTAGAGTATAGCCGCAACGGGACAGCGGCGGTTTGACTAAGGTCAAAAAAAGCCAAAATGGGGAAATCGGCCCCGGCGGCAGCGAAGTGCTCTATAGCCTCAATCGTGCGAGCGGGGTATTATCATGTTCGTCGCCGTGTGCGGCGACGGCTAAACGGTCGTACGCGGCGACGGCTAAACAATGGACGACTTAAGCGAAATCTACCGCATCATCGACGCCAACGCCAACCGGGCACGCGAGGCCCTGCGAGTGGCCGAGGAGGCCGCGCGATTCGCCATGGAGCGGCCGGACCTGGCCGAGGCCCTCAAACGCCTGCGGCACGACCTGCGGGCGGCGATGGAACGGCTCGATGCCCAGGCGCTGCTGCTGGCCCGCGACACCGCCGGCGACGTCGGCACGGCCATCTCCACCGCCGCGGAACGCACACGGGCCGGGACCGCGGACGTCGCCCGGGCGGCCTTTAAGCGGCTGACCGAGGCCCTGCGCGCAATCGAGGAATACGGCAAGGCCCTGGACGCCGAGATGGCCGCGGCCGTCGAGCGCATCCGCTACCGCGCGTACGATCTGGAGAAGCGGTTCGAGGAAGCCTCGCGGCCCAAGGTGCGGCTGGCGGCGGGCGGGGTGTGCGTCCTCCTTACGGAGTCGCTCTGCCGCAGGCCGTGGCTGGAGGTGCTTCGCGCCGTGCTCGCGGGCGGCGCAGCCGCAGTGCAGGTGCGCGAGAAGGGGATGCCGGACGGACAGTTGCTTGCGCGGGCGCGAGAGACTTCCCGCGCGGCACACGAGGCCGGGGCGATCGCAATCGTCAACGACCGGCCGGACATCGCCGTGCTGGCGGCGGCCGACGGCGTGCACGTCGGGCAAGGGGACATGGCCCCGAACGAAGCGCGGCGGATCGTCGGCCCGGATCGCATCGTCGGCGTCTCGACGCACAGCCTCGCGCAGGCCCTGGCCGCCGCCGAGGCCGGCGCAGACTACATCGGCTGCGGCCCGATGTTCCAGAGCACCACCAAGCCGCAGGAGGTCATTCCGGGGCCGGCCCTGGCGACCGAGGTCGTGCGGCAAGTGGGGTTGCCCGTAATGGCGATAGGCGGAATCACGGCCGCCAATGCGCCGCAGGTGCTGGCGGCGGGGGTGAGGTGGCTGGCCGTCTCGGGCGTTGTGTGTTCAGCCGCCAACCCTGAGGCCGAGACGCGGCGGATGGTAATAAGCATTTAGCCGGCGGACTTGTCCGCCGCGTGTGTTGGGCCGGCGGAAACCGTCGATGTGTGCAACAAGAGAACGTTACGCGTTGACGCCGTAGCCCTTCGCACCCGGCTCGGCTTCGGGCGGCCCTTAACTTAGCCCCTGCTACCCGCCCGCCGGAGCGTCCGGCTTCGGCGCTTCTGACGGGCTGGTCGGCGCAGTCGCGCCCGGCTGCGGCCCGCCCGGCCCGCCGCCAAACCGGCCGCCGAACCCGCCGCCCCTCATGCCGCGCGGGCCGCGGTTCATCCGCGTGTCGTACCACTTCTGGACCTTCTCGCGCTGTTCGCCCGTCAGTATGGTGATGATGCGGTCGAACGCCTTCTTGACCCGCTCCTTTTGCTGCTCAACAAACGGCGCGAATTTCTCGCTCCGCAGGTCCTCGGCCGTCGGCTGTTTGTCCGGCCCGAAGGCGTCGTCGCGGGCCTTCCTGGCTTCCGTCTCGAGGTCCCGCACGATCATCTTGATCTTCTCGGACTCATCATCCGTAAAGGCGAACTCCTCGCGGGCCTTGGTTGAAGCCAGGTACGCCAGGCCATTGGTCAGTTGATCGCTCTGCGCCCGCCGGGGTGCGATCACCTTGAGCATGCCGCGCTGCTCCTCGGTGAGCATGCCGTTGGCCTCACCGACCATGCCTTCGACGTCGTTCAAGGCGCCGCGGACGGTGTCGGCCACGACCTTCCTGATTTCCTGGATCGCGGCCATCCGCTCCTCGTCGGTCATGTCGGGCACGGACATACGCTCCATGACCTTGGCCTGAACGTCTGCGCTGATCGCCTGGAAGCGGGCCTGGGCACGCTCCTTAAGGTCCTCGAATTTTTTCTCCTGCTCCGGGGTGATTTTCATCTCGGCGCGGACGTCGGGGTCGTCAAGGAACCGCAGGTCCTGGCCCCGCTGCATGATTTGCTGCATCCGCTCGCGTTCCTCCGGGCCGAACAGGTTCATCAGCCCGCCCATCATGTCGCCCTCGCGGATGCCTTGCGGCGGGCCGCCCGCATTCTGGACCTGGAAGAACCGCGCAGGCTCAACCGGGCCGTCGCTCCCCCTGAACCCTTGCGGGCGGCGGGGCGATTCTCCGCCGGCGGGATGTTCGCGGAGCCATTTCTCGGCCCGCTCGCGCTGCTCCGGCGAGAGCACCTCGAACACTTCGCGGCGGACCTTCTCCGCTCGTTCGGCGCGCTCGGGGGCATGCTTGCGCCACCAATCGAGGGCCGCTTCCTGCCGCTTCTCGGCCGGAACGCCCGACAGGGCCTTCTCAATCTCCTTCACCTTTTCGGTCATCTCGCCGGTGGCCTCGTTCAGGACCTTCTGAATGCGGACACCCTGCTCTCCGCTGATGCTGAGCGCCTGACGGCCCTCCGCCGACAGGAGCGACCACAGATACCGAATGACCATGCGGCCCTTTATTTCGCCTTCCGGCAGCAGGCTCTGCAACTGCGGGCCGGGTCCGGGGACGGCACCGGGAACGGGCTTTCCCGGAGGCGGGCCCATCGGCGCGCCGGGCCGCATGCGATCGCGCATCTCCGGCTGCGGGCCCATCGGCGCACCGGGCCGCATGCGATCGCGCATCTCGGGCGGCGGACCCTGTCGGTTCATCGGGCAATTCGGACACATGCCGCCCCCCGGCATCGGCCCCATCGGGCCGGGCTGAGTCGTGGGCAGGCCCAACTTGTGGCGGGCCTCCTCGAACTTCAGTCGCGCCTCCATGGCCTGGCGCTCCTGCTGCTGCATGGCGTCGCGGAACTCGTTGGGCTGGTCCAGGCCCTTGGCAATGGCCGCAAGCATCTCGCCCAACTCCGGGGGACCGATGACGACGACCGAATTGGCCGGCTCATTCAGCGCGATCGGCACTTCCTTCAGCACCTCGCGCATGTGCGGGTTGCCGCCTAGTTGGTGGAGCGTCTCCATGAACGACTGGGCGGGAATGTACTTGAAGTGCAACACGAGCGGTTTCGGGGGGCTTTCGGCCTTCCCCGGCGCCCCGGCCGCCTGCGCACCTTCCGGGAAAACCCCTGCCACGAGGCCAGCCAGGACAAGCGCGGCCGCCACCGTCAGGACCTTCAGAACTTGGTTTCTCACGCCCCACCTCCTGTATAGTGCTCGCCTGATTCCAGACTGACCGCGCAGAGAAATGCACGCAAGGTAAAACTGCCGCGGGACCGGGTTATTGCCGACAAACCCACCGTGGCGCGGCGCTTCGTACGTGTTTAGCGCCCGCACCGCAGTGTGGCACGGCTGGCTTGCCCAGCCGTGGTGGAAGGCCCGCGACGTTTCCCACGGCTGGACAAGCCAGCCGTGCCACACCCGTTATTGCGGGACGTGCCACACGCTAAACGCGTACGTCGTTTCAGTGCCGCGCGAGGGCCTTGGGCTTTTCGAACTTGAGGTTCCCCTCACCGCCGGTGACAAGCGTCACGCGGTCATCGAGAATGAATTCCGTCAGGTTGTCCCAGGCGAACCTCTGCTGGTGGTGGCGGTGGTCTTCGCCGATGACGCTACGGAGGACTTCGAAACGGATGCCGTTTCCCGTCAGGATCCTCTCCCACGCAGGGTTGCGAGGGTCGTCGGTCGTCCGCATGATCTCGTCGGTCTTGAACTCGTGGAAGAAGGACCGCGGGTAAAGTCTGAACTTCGGCTTGATCCGCGGAGGAAGGTGATCCTCGATATACTGAAAGACCTCGTCGGCCGTCAGGCTGCCGACGAGCACAAGATCGAACCGTGCGGCCAACTGGAGCACCGCCTCCATATTGAACCGCTGCTCGCTGTGGCCCCCGAGCATGGCGCTCTTGCGGAGCGGGGCCGTTGAAACCAACACGCCGATCTGCTGCGGACGCATCGCCTTCATTCTGCACCTTACTCCAATAAGCGTCGGTGCAAAACTATAGCGTCGCGGCGGCCGGTGTCAACTCAAACTATCGCGGGTATACCCCAATTCCTTGACGATCGCCAGGACTTCGCTCCAGGTCGGGAACGGCCGGTTGAACTTGCGTTTGTACCGGTCGACGGCCCGGACGAACTCGACCTCCTCTAGCGTCAGTTCGCCCTCCTCGACCCGTTTCTGGAAGGCCTGCTGGTCTTCGATACGCCGTAAGGCGTAGCGGCGCTCTATGCCGGCGCGGCGATCGCGGCTGTTGCGGCGTTCCAGGCCGCTGCGCCGGCCGTCGCTGTTGCGACGCTCGGTGCCGCCATAGTTGGACGGACGGCCACTGCGGCGTTCAGCGCCGGTGCGGCGTCCACCGTCCGCCCGGGCCTCCGCGATGGTTTCCTGAAGGGTTTCTAACAGTTCGTCATTTGCCACAGACTGTGCCCTCCCAATATGGGGGGCGCAGAGTAGGGACCGCCATGGGTCATTATCGGCCGGCGGCGGCGTTGGCATGAGGCATTCGCCTGGCGATAAAAGGCGGGAACGGGGAACCGGACGACCGAAACAAGCCCGCGGCATGCCGCGGGATGAAACGGGGGTGGAGGGGTATTGGGTATGCAGGGACCCGCCATCGAAAGACCGGCGGGTAAACTCCGGGAGTGCTGTCCAGCCCGAAGGGCTGGGACGTAAGAGCCTTGGGCAACGCCCAAGGTTGCGGGACCGCCATACCCTTCCCTTTTATCCGTCCAGCCTGAAGGGCTGGGACGCGGCAACGGCCTTAACCGCCGAGAACACAGAGAACGCCGCGGGAGAATTGGGCGAGAAACGGCCAACGGCACGAGCGGCAGCCCCCCCCGACCAGACACCATTCACTCCCCGGCATCACCTGGCATAGGACCTGCCGTTGCGGCTTTCGAGAATCTCCCGGATGACCCGCTCAATGCCTTCGGCCACGTTCCGCCAAGCGGTGTCCCTGTCGGGCCATTTCCTGACAGGCCTTCCGTCCATCGGCAGGGCTTGGAGCTTGCCGAACGGTGCGGATGTCCAGACCACGTCGCGCAGGATAACGGGGATAACGCGGGCCTCGCCAAGATCGTGTCGCTCTATCGCACATGTCATCTCCACGTCGTAGCAATAGTTGGAGGCGAGAAAGTCAGCGCTTATGAGCAGCAGGATTATATCGGCCTGCTCCAGGTTCTCATCGATTTGACCTTCCCATCCCTTGCCGCCGCTGATCTTCCGGTCGTGCCAGGGGAGGATCAGGTTTTGGCGCTCCAGCAACTTCAGGTGCGTCTCCAACTGGTTCCGGAGGTACTCGTCCTTGTGCGAGTAACAATAGAAGAGCCTGAGGGGCGGGAATTCCTGCTCGACCAACAGCCGACAAGGCGTGGCGGAAGCCCTCATAGCGTGCCCTCCTGTAGATGATGAACAACCAGAGCCATCCTGTAATAGTATAGAGCACCGGCAGTTAAACGTCAAGCAAAAATACCACCTGTTGTGGTCAGGCCCAACCACAAGGGGTTGTGCCAATGCGGCTCTTAAGCAACGCTAACAGCCACTGGCGAGCCATAAGCGAGGGCCAAGAAGATGGTAGGTACTACCTATTGCACACAATCTGTAGGAATTGATTGCCGTCCGCGTCCATCTTGTGAGTTCGTTTTGCCAGTGTGAGTGTCTGATTGGAATCTCCTGCGGCGCCTCGGTCAGACCGTAACCCCTACCCACCGGAAAGGCGAGGCCCGTTGCAAACGGACCCGTTGCAAACGGATTTGCAAAAACGGATTTGCATCGGCAGGACTCGTGATGTATAGTTACCGTTGCTGAGGGGAGCCGGGCAGGGCCGTTTACAGGGGTTGTGGCGGCACAGCCCGTCCTCAGCAACGACAATCTGAATCTGTAACGCTTGGGCGATTTCCGGGGAAGTGCCGGAGATCGCCCTTTTTCTTTGGATAGCATGGCATGAAAGGGGCGGAAGATGATCAGCGCGAGAGGCGTGGCGTGGGCAGTGGTCGTGGCGGCGGCCGTGGTTCTGTGCGCCGATGTCCAGTTGTTCGCCGACACAATCTATGTCTCTAACTACGGCAACAATACGATTCAGAAGTTCACGCCGGACGGTGCCGGATCGGTCTTCGCCAGCCCCGGCGACGTTCCAACCGGCCTGGCCTGTGACAACGCGGGCAACCTCTATGCTGCAAACTACAACAGCGGCACGATCAATAAGTATACGCCGGGCGGCGTCAGTTCCGTCTTCACCACCGGCTTGATGGTCTACCCGAGATCGTTGGCCTTCGACGGCGCGGGCAACCTCTATGCGGCAGGGGCAAATACGGGTGGGGCGACCTTTACGTTCAAGTTTACGCCGGGCGGCGTTGGCTCGGACTTTTGCTACAACAACGGCTGGGCCGTATGCGGTATAGCCTTTGACAGCGCGGGCAACCTATATGAGACATGGTATGGCACCCCTTCGGCAGACTATCACGATGGCATGATCGTGAAGTTCACCCCGGACGGCGTCCGCTCCGACTTCGCCGGCGGCTTGAATCACCCATACGGCCTAGCCTTCGACAGCGCGGGCAACCTCTATGCGGCAATCTCCGGCTACAATTACATCGAGAAGTTCACGGCGAGCGGCGGAGTACTGTCGAATGTTGGCTCGGTCTTCGCCAGCAGCCCCGGCACGCCAACCGGCATAGCCTTTGACAGCGAGGGCAACCTGTATGCGGCAAGCTACTACTTCGGCACCATCGAGAAGTTTTCTTCGTCGGGAGCCGATCTCGGCGTCTTCGCCAGCGGTTTGAGCCAACCGACGTTTATCACGATCCAGGTTCCCGAACCCGCCACGCTCTCGCTGCTGGCCCTGGGCAGTATTCTAGCGTTCCGTCGCCGCCGTTAGTTTTCCGTTTCTCTGACGATCAGGCAAGCCTTGCGGCGTTCTCCATCAGCAGGGCCGGGCTGGCATCACCAAGCACGTACGCGGCGGGTCGGGAGACCCGGCCGCGCAAATCGCGAAAGCCCCTGCCCCGCCGGCAAAGGCGACAGCCCCCTTTTCCTTACCCCGCCCTAAACGTTGGCGAACGCCCCCGCCAGCCGCTATAATCTCCCCACGCAATCAGGAGGACTCACGGTGAAACGAACGACCCTCCTCGCGGCGCTGGCGGCCGCCCTGGCGGCGGCCCTCGCCCTGCTGTGGGTCTCGGCGGGCGGCGCCGCCGACGAGCCGACCATCACCCGCTACGACCGCGAGTCGAAATACTACCGCATCTGCGTCGTCGATTACCCCAGCGAGGGCCGACGGTGCCTGCACTTCTCGAAGTCGCGCGGCATACAGTCGAGCATGATCCTGGCCGCGCCCGACCGGCTGGACCTGCGGTATTCCAGGACCATGGCAGCGGCCATGGCGTTTCATCCCGCCCCGCAAGACGTCCTCCTGGTGGGCCTGGGCGGCGCGAGCGTCCCGAAGTTCATCCAGAAGAACTTCCCGGACGCGCGGCTGGACGTCGTCGAGATCGACCCCGACGTCGTGCGGGTCTGTCAGGACTGGTTCGAGTTCAAGGGCACCCCCAACACCCGCGTCATCGTCATGGACGGCCGCATGTACCTGAAGCGGTCGCCGAAACAGTACGACGTCATCATGCTTGACGCCTACGCCGCCGACCGCATCCCCTTCCACCTGACGACGCAAGAGTTCATCCAGTTGGTGAAATCGCGCCTGAAACCCGGGGGCCTCGTGGCCTCGAACCTCTGGGAACACGCGGTCAACCGCTTCTACTTCGCGGAACTGAAGACCTTCCAGACGGTCTTCCCGCAGACCTACCTGTGCCGCTCCGGCGACTCGGGCAACATCATCGTTTTCGGGTCGCTCGCGGGCGAGCAACTCCTGAAGAAGGACTGGGCCAAGCGGGCCGCGGCCGCGAGCGCCGGCAAGGATTTCGGCTTCGACCTGGCGGACCTCGTGAACAAGGAATACGAGTACCTGACCCCCCGGAAGATCGACGAGAAGGTCCTCACGGACGACATGGCCCCCGTCGACACCCTTCGCCGCGAAAACCCCAGGCACTTCGAGGAGGCCCAACCGAAATGATGCGCCTGGGGCTTCTGGCAACGGTATTCGTGGCGGGCGCGGCCCTGATGAGCCTGGAGATGGCCAGTTTCCGCCTCGTCGAGCCAGAACTGGGCAGCGACATCGTCGTCTGGGGCAGCCTCATCAGCGTGTTCCTGGGCGGCCTGGCGACCGGCTCCCTTGTGGGCGGACGCTGGGCCGACACGCGGCCGAACCTTGCGAAACTCGGCCTCATCCTCGCCATCGGTGGCGCGGTCGCCCTGGCGATCCCGCTTTACGCCGACGCCGTGCTGGCGTGGGCCTATCCCGGGGCGGGCGCTCCTCTGCCCTCCGAGTGGGGCACGGGCGGCGCGGGGGGCACAGAGTTGAACGTCTATCATCCGCCCGACATGCGATGGGCGGCCCTGCTGGCGGGAACGCTCCTCTTCGGACTGCCAGCGATCCTTCTCGGAATGGTCTCGCCCTATGCCGCGCGGCTGTTCGTCAGAGAGATGCCGCACATGGGCGCCAGCCTCGGGCAAGTGTACGGCGTGTCGACGATCGGCTCGATACTGGGGACTATCGGAACGGCCTTCTACCTGATTTCGCTCATGGGGACGCGGTCGCTCCTGTCGCTGAACGGGGCGGTGCTCATCGGCCTGGGCCTCGCGCTGATCGCCGCCCACGGCCTGCGGCGGCGCGCGCCAAAGGCAAGCGCGTAACTATTTGCGGGTGCCACGGTTGCGCCGTTCAGCAACCGTGCCGCTCTTCGACGCAGAGCACGGCTGCAAACTGCGCAGCCGTGGCACCCACAGACTCAATTGTGACAGGCTACTGACGAGGTGCGAAAATGTTCAACGCCTGGCCATCAGCCGATGCCGATGAGGTCCGCCAGCGCTACGCCGCCGCACGCGCGGCCTATGCCGCGCTCGGCGTCGACACCGAGGCCGCCGTCGCCAAGGCCGCCGGCGTACCCGTGTCGCTCCACTGCTGGCAGGCCGATGACGTCGCCGGCCTTGAGCCGAAGCAAGGCCCCCTTGACGCCGGCGGCCTCCTTGCCACCGGCAACTACCCCGGCCGTGCGCGAAATGGCGACGAGATACGCCAGGACCTCGAGAAAGTCCTGGCCCTCGCCCCGGGGACCCACCGCGCCAACATCCACGCCTTCTACGCCGAGACGGACGGCCGGCCGGTCGGCCGCGACGACCTTGCTCCCGAGCATTTCAGCCGCTGGATCGCCTGGGCCAGACAGCGGCGGATCGGCCTGGACTTCAACCCCACGTTCTTTGCGCACCCGAAGGCCGCCGACGGCCGGACGCTCTCGCACCCGGACCCCGAGGTCCGTGACTTCTGGATCCGCCACGGCATCGCCGGCCGCCGCATCGCCGAGGCGATCGCCAGGGACCTGGCCGGCCCGTGCGTGAACAACTTCTGGCTGCCTGACGGCCTCAAGGATTCCCCCGCCGACCGCTGGGGCCCCCGCGAGCGGCTGAAGGCGTCGCTCGACATGATCTTTGCCGCAAGCATGGACGTCAACCGCAGCCTGTGCATAGATGCGGTCGAGGGCAAACTCTTCGGCCTCGGCACCGAGGACTACGTCGTCGGGTCGCAGGACTTCTACGCGGCCTACGCGCTCTCGCAGCACCTGGCCCTGTGCCTGGACATGGGCCACTTCCACCCCACCGAGGCGGTCCACGACAAACTGTCGGCCCTGCTCCAGTTCAACGAGCGGCTGCTGCTGCACGTCAGCCGCGGCATACGCTGGGACAGCGACCACGTGGCGATCTTTAGCGACGACCTGAGGGCGGTATTCCTGGAACTGGCGCGCGGCGGAGCGATGGGGCGCGTGTTCATCGCCCTTGATTATTTCGATGCAAGTATCAATCGCATCGCCGCTTACGTGATCGGCGCCCGCGCCACGCGCAAGGCCATCCTCTACGGCCTGCTGGACCCCTCCGTCACGCTGCGCGAACTGGAGGCCGCCGGCCGGGGGGCGCAGAAACTCGCCCTCATGGAAGAAATGAAAACGATGCCTTTCGGCGCGGTTTGGGATAAACTATGCCTCGATGCGGCCGCGCCGGTCGGTCCGGCGTGGCTCGCCGAAGTCGAAGCGTACGAGCGCGATGTGCTGGCGAAACGCGTTTAGCAACAAGTTTAGCCGTCGCTGCGAACGGCGACGATGCCTTTGCCGTTGTTTAGCCGTCGCCGCGAACGGCGACGAACATATAAGTGCTTTACGGGCAACCAGTTACGAAAGGATTCGGAAGCAATGTCGGTCATCGAAGACTTGCGGGACATGGGCAAACTGATGGTGGAGCGCGGCCTCGTGGCCGGCCCCGGCGGCAACACGAGCGGCCGCGACGGCAATCGCATGATCTGTTCACCCAGCGGCTACGACGTCGATCGCATCGCCGACGACGAGTGGTCCGTCGTAGACATGGAGACGGGCAAGCACCTTTCCGGCCCGCGGCCCACATCGGAATGGGAGATGCACCTTCGCATCCTCAAGGCGCGCCCGAACTCCAACTACGTCTGCCACGCGCACCCGCCGATCACGACGGGCCTCATCTCAGGCGGCATGGAGATACTGCCTTGGACGCCCGACTTCGTCGCCTACGTCGACCTGGTCTACTACCTGCCGTTCGTCAAGCCCTCCAGCACGGAACTGGCCATGCGCGTCGAGGAAGGCGTCCGGGCCGGCAACAACGCCGTCGCCCTCCGCAACCACGGCGTCGTCACGTGGGGCACGGCGTGGCGGCAGGCGTTCTCCAAGATGATCATCATCGAGGACACCGCCAAGACCCAGATGGCCGCCCTCATCGCCGGCAAACCCCAGCCGCTCAGCGAGGCCGAGGTGAATCACGTGCGCGGCATGGAGGTGGAGGCGTACCGGCGGAAGATCATCGAGAATCGGTAGGCAGGCCGCCGGTTAGAGTGGCAGGCATCTTTCGTGCCGCGAGTTGGCTGGCATGGTTCGCATAGCGCGGGTGCGGCACCAAGACGCCCCCCGATGCGGCTTTTGTTCCGACCCGTGCCGCGTATTCAAGGACCATCAATCGTTGTCTCGGGCAACGCCTGCTTGAGTTCCTTCCGGCCGCCGTCCGTGACCTTGGTCTCATCAAGCACGAGCTGCTGGAGGCCCTTGAGTTCCTTCAGGTCCTTCAGGCCAGCGTCCGTGATCTTGGTGTGGCTGAGCAGAAGTACCCGCAAGCCCTTGAGTTCCTTCAGTTCCTTCAGGCCGGCGTCCGTGACCTGAGTGCGACCGATGCCGAGCTTCATCAGACCCTTCAGTTCCTTCAGTTCCTTCAGGCCAGCGTCCGTGATCTTGGTGTGGCTGAGCAGAAGTACCCGCAAGC
The DNA here is from genome assembly GCA_026386995.1 of Planctomycetota bacterium. The sequence goes on from JAPLMO010000276.1 coordinate 12,065, forward strand.
CCTTGAGTTCCTTCAGTTCCTTCAGGCCGGCGTCCGTGATCTCGTTATCGTCGAGGATAAGTTCCTGCAGGCCCTTAAGTTCCTTCAGTTCCTTCATCCCTGCGTCTGTGATCTGGGTGTTGTCTAGGCAGAGATATCTCAAGGCCTTAAGTTCCTTCAGGTTCTTGAGGCCGGCGTCCGTAATCTGGGTGTAATTGAGCCAGAGCCACTCCAAGCCCTTGAGTTCCTTCAGTTCCTGCAGGCCGGCGTCAGTGATCTTGGTGCAGCTGAGATCGAGGCTGTACAGGCCCCTCAGTTCGTTCAGTTCCTTCAGGCCGGCATCCGTGATCTTGCTGGCGGTGAGATCGAGATTGCGCAGGTCCTTCAGTTCCTTCAGGTGCTTCAGATCGGAATCGGTGACCTGGTCGCCGCGGAGGTCAACTGCGATGATCGGCTGGCCGGGAATTCGCATCGTAGGAGTACCGCCTGCTTTCCGGATAGCGTCAACAGCCGTTTCTTCCCGGACCGCCTGCGTCTGGCCGCACCCTGCAAGACACGCCGCCAGCAACAGCCGCAAGGCAATTTGGCGCATCATGGTCTGGCCTCCAGGAAAGAACCTGCTGCGCGGCCCAACCGCAGCGCGGACGCCGTTTTGCCACGTGCTGAGCCTTCATAGACCAGTGATGTTTGTCGTCGGCAACGCCTGCTTCAGGTCCTTCATTCCAGCATCCGTGATCTGCGTGGCGCCGAGGTTGAGCCATTGCAGGCCCGCAAGTTCCTTCAGGTCTTTCAGGCCGGCGTCCGTGATCCGGGTGTTTGTGAGGTCGAGGCCGCGCAGGCCCTTGAGTTCCTTCAGGTCTTTCAGGCCGGCGTCGGTGATCTTGGTGCCGCTGAGGTCGAGATATTGCAGGCTCCTAAACTCCTTCAGACCGGCGTTCGTGATGCAGGTGTCGTTGAGTACGAGCTCCTGAATGCCCTTCAATGCCTTCAGGTCTTTCAGACCGGCGTCGGTGATCTTGGTGCCGCTGAGGTAGACACCGATGATTGGCCGGCCAGGGAGTTCCTCGGACCTGTTCACCCTGCCGCCCAACTTGATGATCGCGTTGACGGCATTTTCTTCCTGGACCGCTGGATCCTGGCTGCACCCTGCAAGACACACCGCCAGCGACAGAAGCAAGGCAATGAGGCGCATCATGGTCTGCCCTCCAAGAAGGAACCCGCCGCGTGGCTTACCCGCTCCTCGGGTTCCGCCACACTTCAAGGTTCAGAGTCTACTGGTTCCAGTGGTGTGCTGCAAGGTTCCGGAAAGTCCTGTCGCCGCAAAGTGATAATGTCCGGTTTCCGCAAATTAGAAATGTCCTCTTTCGGGGTGAACAGCCGAACGAAAGAGGATGGAACTACGAATGAGTGCGAAGGAACGGGATCGGATGAAGGTGATGTCGGCCCTGTCG
>JAPLMO010000496.1 GCA_026386995.1 Planctomycetota bacterium
CTCGTCCTGGCGCATCAGGCCGTCGTCGATGAAAATGACCTTGAGCCGGTTGCCTAGAGCCTTGTGGGCGAGGGCGGTCGTGACGGCACTATCGACTCCGCCCGAGAGCGCACTTATGGCCGTGCCACAACCAACCGTCTTCCGGATTGCCTCGACTTGAGCGCGCGCAAACTTCTGGTAGTTCACTGGCTGCCCCCTTGCGTGTTAGGGTTCCCGTTCTGCAAGACTTCGAAGGCCGTACCCGCTGTGAACATAGCAGCCCCGAATGCGATTGCCAGAAAAAAAGAGGCGGCAGAAAAAAAGAGGAGGCTGGCACGCAAGGGCTTGGAGAAGTGGACCGGTGTCGGCGCGTGTTATCTGCGACAGCCAGATGACGGATTCCGGCGCGAAGGCCGTCTCACCTTGTCGCCGCGGCGGGCTGTTGCGTGGTATGTGTTTACCCGGGCGCCAATCGCGACCGATGTCGCCGGCTGAATGTGCCGCAGGTTGTTGATGCTTTTTGGTTCCTGCCGTTTTGGCAGTTGACGTAAGTCGCATTTTTGCAGAAACACTTACGTCAATTATTAGAGCGGCGCACCCCCTTTTTGGGGGTCCGAAAAGGCAAAAACGGCCTTGGCGCTAGCGCCAGAGGGGGTGACCCCCGAAAATGTTAAGATGGGCAAGACAAAACCAGGTCCTTTTTGATCAGTTTTGTCAGTTTTTGATCGGAACTTGATAGCATTTTGAGCCTTTCGGAGCGGTTTTTGAGGGGTCGCCTGAGACGTAAGTGCCACTTTTGCAAAAACACTTACGTTCGTGAAATCTTTCACAGGCGTCATAGGTGTCCCCTTTTTTGGGGGCTTCGGGAGGCCCCGAAGTGAGGAGTGAGGAATGCAGAGTGAAAAACTCAACAAAGGAAACGGCTTTGAACGCGGAGAACGCGGAGGAAGGATTGGGCGAGAAACGACCAACGGTAAAGACTCTAAACGCCGAGAACGGTCGCCGCGGCGACTAAACTCCGAACGCAGATCGGGTGAGAAACTGTGTCGGCGGGGGGGAATGGGGGAAACAAACCCGCGGCACTGCCGCAGGATGCAGGGGGGGGCCGGGGAACGCCTTACGCGCGGCACCGAAACGGCGGGCAGCCACGTAGGGCTGCCCCTACGCGAGACCCGTTCAGCGCGTCGGCGTAGGGCTGGCCCCATGTGGCCGCCCATGCTGTGCAACCGGCAGGCGGCAGACGCATGCACGGGAACCTTTGAAACTGCCTTTCCTTGGCCGTTAACTTTGAACCTGAAACTTTGAACTGCCTCTGATCCCCATCGCCGCCGGTAAAGCATTGACGGGCCTGTAGCGCCACGCGCTTGTGCGCGACCGCGCGCCGGATACCTCTTGGCAAACTTCCATCGCGTCGTCATAATCCCTGCATGAACCCGGCCGAATTCGTCGCCAAGTGGTTGCCCGTTAGCCCGAGCGGGCCGCAAGCCAGGAACATTTCATCGACCTCTGTCGCCTTCTCGGCCAGCCAACGCCCGCCGAGCACGTCGCATCCGTCGCCTTTACCCGCCGCCCCATACCCGCCGCCTGCGTATTGACGGGCAGAGTTGTGGCCGGTTACAATGCCTGTCAGGATTATGCGGCGAATGGGCCTTGGGCACACGGTGCGTCCAAAGAGTAGGCCGGGGAAGGAAATCATGCGAGCAAACGGTGCCAAAGTAGCTGCGTCCCCGCTCCTCTTCGGGGGTAGTGGAACAGCTGGCCTTCCACGGGAAGCGAGCATTTTGGAAGCCGCTAATGTGGTCGGTTCTGCTGCGCTACGGGAGATTGAGGGGCTGAATGACCAGTACAATTCAGTCTGGAAAAACAAGATCATCGTGGCAAACGAACTGACGCGCTCCCTCGTCAGCTTTCAGGCGAACAAAGGGCGCGCCATTTACCGGTGGTACAAATACAAAGAGGCATTTTCTGCCGAATTAGTCGAGTATTTCCTCGGACGCCACGGTCTCTCTTCCGGGCGCTTACTCGATCCATTTGCGGGCAGCGGCACGGCGCTGTTTGCGGCAGGCGCGCTTGGCATGAAGGCAGAAGGCATTGAGATTCTGCCTATCGGACAAACAATTATCGAGACGAAGAAACTAATCGATTGCGAGGTTCAGCCGGGAGACATAGAAACGATAACGCGTTGGGCGGCGAAACGACCGTGGCATGAAGGGCGGTCCGCCCGCGCGATCAACGAATTGCGGATCACGAAGGGCGCGTATCCGGCAGATACGGCGGAGAGCATCGGGAAGTATTTGGCGGCTTCCGAACGCGAGAATGCCACCACGAAGGCGGTTCTGTTTTTTGCATTGCTGTGCATCCTTGAGTCTGTCAGTTACACGCGCAAAGATGGCCAGTATTTGCGATGGGATTACCGCTCTGGCCGGCGACGCGGGAAAAAACTCTTCGACAAAGGCCGGATTCTGTCATTCGACGACGCGATTAAAGCAAAGCTTACACAAATCGTTTCCGACCTTGGAGCGACTGGTGACCGCGCCGATCTTTTCTCCGCCACACCTTCACGCGCGGAAGTGGTTTTGCACAGCGGGTCTTGCTTGGAAATCATGCCTTTATTGAAGTCCGCCGCGTATGACTGCATTCTCACGTCCCCGCCCTATTGCAACCGCTATGACTACACACGCACGTATGCGCTGGAATTGGCGCTACTCGGGGTGGACGAGGCGGGCTTGTTGAAAATGCGGCAGGAAATGCTAAGCTGTACGGTCGAGAACCGCGCCAAGGACCTGGTTGCCATAAACCCAAAGTGGGAGCACGCCATCGCCGTTGCCGGCGAGCAACGCCTGCTACAAACTATCCTACGCTACCTGGACTCACAGCGGGAGCTTGACCTGCTCAACAACACCGGCATTCCGCGCATGGTGCGCGGGTATTTCTACGAAATGGCTTGCGTCATCGCTGAGTGCGCCCGCGTTCTGAAGCGCGGCGCGCCTTTGATCATGGTCAACGACAACGTCCGCTATGCCGGCGCGAGCGTCTCAGTGGACATTATTCTATCGGAGATGGCCGAGCAACTTGGCTTTACCGCCGAAAACATTTTGGTTCTGCCAAACGGAAAAGGAAACAGCAGCCAGCAAATGGGATCGCACGGACGCGACCAACTCCGCAAATGCGTTTACGTCTGGCGAAAGCGGTGAACGATGAGCAAACCCTATCTCTCCCATCTTAAATCTGCTGCGGGCCTCCAAACAACCTACGAAGCCGTGCGTGCAGGATTCGTCGCACTGGCTTTGGAGAAGAACCGCCGTGCCACTCCGTACGTCGCGCAAGCGCGAGCGCTGCAAGAATCTGCGTCACATGCAAAGCGACCGAAGAATTTGTTGAGCATCGCAGAAATTCAACCGGCGCTGGTGACGGCAGCGGGAGTCTCAGACAAAGCGGCTGATCACTTACAGTCAGATGACAAACACACGGCGGTGTTGGGCCTCATCGAGAACTTCCTGGAGCCGGCAGGTGAGAAATTTGTCGAGGAGCTTGTGTTCCGTTTTCTGCTGACTCGTGGCGACACGACGCCAGCGGATCTCGGTAAGCCAACGTTCAACAATCCTGCTGCGTACATTGCCCTTGGGGAACTGAAAGGCGGCATTGATCCGGCAGGTGCAGACGAACATTGGAAAACGGCGCGCACGGCATTGAATCGCATCCAAACCGCTTTTTCCAAGCACAAACTGAAACCGCACATGTTTTTCATTGGCGCTGCCATTGAGTCGAAGATGTCTCAGGAGATTTGGTCGCTACTCAAAAAAGGCGTGATAGAAAACGCCGCCAATCTTACCGATGAACGCCAAATCGCATCGATCACTCGGTGGCTTTGTTCACTTTAGGCGGCTCTTTAGAAATTCCGGGGGACACCGGTAACCTTGCCCATCAAGGGGTGACGTTCTCCTCGCCGCAACAAATGGCAATGTTGAATGCTGAATGATCAGTTTTCAATGTTCAAGTGCCGCCGCACGCCGGTCTCGGCACTCACTTGGCAATTGAACATTCACAATTCATCATTGAACATTTCCGGTTCAGTTGAGTCGGATTTCGGGGGATTTCGGGGGACGCGCTAGTGTTGTGTCTCGTTCAGATTGCGTATTATCCAGGACGCTGGGTGCCACGGCTGCGCTGTTTGCAGCCGTGCTTTGCGTCGAACCGCGGCACGGTTGCTGAACGGCGCAACCGTGGCACCCGATATTATAATGTGCAATGATTCGGTGACACTACACTAGTAATTCTTTGTCGTCGGGCCGCCGGGGGTATGTTAGGCTGTCGGCATGACGCGTCGAGCGCGAGTCGTGCTGCAGCGATTCAGCAGTACGCGCCGCCCCGGTCGGACAAGGGAAGGGCAGTGAGAAAATCGGCATTGCCCCCCGGCATCCCCTGACAGGAGCCATGCTCTCCGGCAAGAAATGAAACACGCGACGAAAATCCCCATGAAGGGCCATGCCGCATGCCGCCTCGCGGCCTTCTTCATCGCGGCCCTGTCGCTGCTCTCCTGCCTGTCGGCCGTTTCTGCCGCCGAGGGCCGGCCTCAGGTCCGTTCGCTTCGCGTTGAGTTGCCCGGTCAGGAGCGGAACGTCATCAAGGAATCCTGGCCGGGGATCGGCTGCTGGTTCTGGACGACCCGGGAACTGGCGCCGGACGGCTACCGGGACTTCATCGACAAGGCGGAGAAATACTCGGCCTTCGGCCTGCTGACCACGAGCATTCGCGCCAGCGTGGAGGTGACGAATCCCAAGGTTCATGACCAGATCAAACTGGCGGCGGAATATGCCCGGGCGCATGGCATGGCGATGGTCATGGACCTGGACGTGCGGCTGGCGCGCAAGGCGTTCATGGAGAAACATCCGGACGAGTTGCAGGAGATCGTTCGGATGCGCGAGATCGCCCTGGTCGGGGCGGGCGAGGCGAGTCTGGCCGTTGAGCCGATCAACCTGGGCGACCATTATACGTTCCGGGCGCGGGGATACGACTCCGTGTCGGCGCGCGTGTTGCGCGTGTATTCATACATTGCCGGCGCGCAAGGCGTCGAGCCGGATACCGTCCAGGACATCACCGGCCGTTGCAAGGCGGTGCAGGCCGACGCGAAGGGCGTGCGCGTGGCGATCCCCTGCACGGCCGAAGACCGGGGGCGCACGGCCTGCGTTCTCGCGGCCTTCACTCTCTTTACGCCGGACGTGTTCGCGCCGCACCTGATCGAGTTCGAGCGGAACATTCTCCGGCAGTATGCCGATGTTCCGCTGGCAGGGGCCTGCAAGGACGAATGGGGATTTCCCGGCAGGTTTGGCCCGCGTACCGACGACCTCTACTTCTCGCGGTCCATGGCCAAGGCGTATGCAAGACGCAGGCTGGACCATGCTCTCGACCGCGACCTGCTGCTGATGTGCAAAGGCGAAAAAGGGCGCGAGGGGCGGCGCGCGGCGGCCATCAATCACTACATGGAGATGATCTGGCAGCGCAACGCCGAGGTGGAGACCGCCTTCTATCATGCCATCAAGGAAGTCTTCGGCCGGAAGGCCCTGTCGGCCACGCATCCGACCTGGTACCCCTACCCGAACGAGAACGAGGTTTTCAAGAACGGCCTGGATTGGTGGTCCTGCCGGCGGGATCTGACTCAGACGGACGAAGCGACGCCGTTTTGCGCGCGCACGTCGCTGGCCAAGAAGTGGCACAGCCCGCTCTGGTACAACATGTATTACGACCGCTCGTTGAAACCCTACGAGGAAGATATCTGGCGGCATGCCCTGGGCGGCGGCCGGATGAATTTCCATCCCCTGTTTCCGGGGCCTTGGGAATCCAACCCCTGGTCGCTGGCGGAGTCGCGCGTCCTGCAGGCGGATGCGCGAATAGGGCTGCTCAACCTCATCTCAACCGCTCCCATCAATTGTCCCGCGGCGGTGGTGTTCGGCCATCCCGGTGCGCTGAACTGGTCGGGCAAAGGCTTTGCTGACGCGGGACTCGAAGTGAGTAACGGTCTGTGGGCGGAGGGTTTCTATGCGGACCTGATCCCCAGCAGCGAAATCGCCCTCGGAAACCTGAAACTCGCCGAAGACGGCAGCCTCCAATACGGTCCGCAGCGCTACGTTGCGCTCGTGCTCTACCACCCGCAATTCGAACGCCCTGCCGTGGCGGAGTTTTTTCGCAAGGCCGCGGCCGGGGGCAAGACGGCCTTGTTCCGCGTTGGCGACTGGACCATGGATTTCGAGGGCGAGCCCTTGGACGCGGCGGCCGCTCTTCCACCGCCCATGAAGCCGGTCGCGACCGCTGCCGCCGTGCGGCAGATCATTGCCATTCTGAAGGCGTCGGGCATTGAGCCGCAGACGCCCTGCACGATGCGCGGAGCCGCCGGGTTTTCCGCGTCGATGATGCCGAAGCCGAGCGGGCAATGCCGGTTGCTCGATGGCACGGTCATTGTCGCTTCCGGCGAAACGGATGTGCTGGGCGATCCGATTCAGAAGACCATCAAGGTCAACGGCCATGATGTCACCTTCGATGCCGTCGGCGTGGCGGCTGTGCGCCTGAACAAAGCCGGCAAGGTTGAGGCCATGGCCGCCGGGGGATTGAAGTTGTTCAGGGCGGGCGACATGACGATTGAACTGCCCGAGCGTGCCGACGTGGCGCTCTGGTGCGATTCCCAGGGTGAGTGGCAGGGCGCCCTGCTGGGCCACGACGGCCCGGTGCCGGATGTGCTGGCCAGGATCACACGGAAGTGGGACTGCCTGCGTTTGCCGATTTCGCCGGGCCACAGGTAAAGAAAACCATGCGATCTCGGGAAACGCAATACCGAATCTTTGTCGTCGGACCGCCGGTGGCAAGTTGGGGTGTTGGCCTTGCGCTTCTGGCACGAGTTACGGCTGCGGCGCTTCTGCAACGCGAGGATTGCAGGGGAAAGTCGTCCTTGCAATCGTGATGGGGTGGCTGGATAATGGCGGCGGCGTAGTCCTGAGATTGGGAACAATCGGGCGGTACGCGGCAGTCGGCGCGGGGGCGGGTCTGTCTGCGCCGGGCCGCGCGGGGGGAGCGGGCCGGTTACCCGACCAAAACACGAAAGCGAGTGCAGAAGAATGAAGGCAGCGAGATGCATGAGAAGGTTTTGCGTCATTGCCGCGCTGGTTGCGGCCGCCCTGGCGCTCGGCGCGATTTCAGCGCAGGCAACGACCTACTATGTGAGCCAATCCTCGGGGAACGACAACTTGACAGGCCAGGCCGCTGCTCCGCAGGGCGCCAACGGACCGTGGAAGACGCTGGCGAAGGCTTCGGCGGCGAACTACGTCGCCGGCGACCAGATCCTGCTGAAATGCGGGGATACCTGGAACGAGGAGTTGCGCCCGAAGGGCAACGGAACGCCCGCCAAGCCCATTGTCATCGGCTCCTATGGCGAGGGCAAGAAGCCCGTGATCGACCGGGAAGATTACAACAAGGACCGTTTCGGCATTCACCTGGGCGATCAGGCGGGTTACAAAATCGTCGGCATCGAATTCAACCGGTGCATGACTGGCATCTACGCGGAATACCCCGACGGCTCTCCGACCAAGAAATTCATCTGGATCGAGGACTGCTATTTCCACGATGCGATGCTGTATCAGCATTACGAGGATTATCCCAAGCGCAAGATCGGCCTCGGCATCTGCTTCTTCTCGTACGAACTCCATAACAAGATCGTGCTGACCGACATCACGATCAAGAATTGCGTGTTCCGAAAACTGGCCTCCGCCATTTGGACGAACAGCCCGGACAACTTCAACAAGAATGCGTCCTTCGTCTATAATTTCGGAAACATGACCATCGAAGGCTGCCTGTTTGAAGAAGGCTATCAGTGGCAATTGGGGTTACGCGGGGTTGCCGGCGGGGCCGTCCGGGATTGCGTCACGCACGATATCGGCCGGGGGTTCCGGTCCTTCAACGGCGTGGCCGGGGCCATGTTCTTCCGGTGCAAGGATTGGGTCTTTGAAGACAGCGAGTGGGGTTTTGTCGACATAGGGCTGGGCAGCGGCGACGGCGAGGCGTTCGACTTCGAGGGCAACTGCGACAACATGACCATGCGGAACTGCCTTTTCCACGACACCGACGGCCCTGGTTTTCTGGTTTGCTGTTATGCCTCCGACGGGAACCCTAACAGGGGTATTCGCATGGAGAATTGCGTCCTGAACGGGAAGGCCAAGCGCCCCATCGGATTGCCCAGATGCGAGATCGTCAACACGACGGATTGGAATGAAGTGGCGTGGAAGAACTGCCGTTTCTATCTCTCGCCGGGAGAAGCCCTCATGAGGGTGATGGACCGCGAGAAGGAGAAGAGATCATCCTTCGTCAATTGCCTGGTCAAGAACCTGGGCGAGGCCTGCGGCACCACGAACCTGGCGGCTAAGGCAACCGCTTCGGCCTCATCGCAGGAGCCCGGGTCCGAGGCGGCCAAGGCCATCGACAAGGATGCGGCCACCGCCTGGAAGGCCACGTCGGCCAATGACCAATGGCTGGAACTCGCGTTCGCCGGCCCGCAGACGATCAACTCATTCAGGATCAGGGAAGATCCGTCCTCGTCGGTCATCCGCTACGCGATCGAGCGATGGGACGAGAAGGACTCCCGATGGGCGAGTTGCTTCAACGGCAGGGCCATCGGGTCCGACTTTGTCGCGCCGATCGTCAGCCGGACGGCGAAGAAGGTGCGGCTGCGGATCATGGGGACAAAAAGCGGCAATCCCGCCATAAGTGCATTCGAGGTCTACAACGACACGGCCGGTTGGCGCCCCGTAAAGGCCAACGGCGATCTATAACCGCTTGCCGAGGGGGGGAAGGACGCGGAGGCTTCATGTCGATACGTCACCTGTGTTTTCGTTTTTTGGGCCGGCCGCTGACGGCGGTCATTCTTGCCCTCGGCTTTGTGAGCGCGGCCGCATGGGCCGATTCACCGCCGCCGCTGCGCGGGCTGGATGAGGTGAATCACAAGCAGGTGGAACTGCGCGGCGGGTTCTGGGGCCCGCGCCTCAAGACCAGCGCCGAGGTGACCGTTCCTCACGCGCTCGACTGCCTGGAGAAGGACGGGCACGTCACCAACTTCGACAAGGCGGCGGGCGTGATAAAGGGCCCGCCCAGCGGACACGGCGCCTTCGATTCGGATCTCCACAAGGCCCTCGAAGGCGCGATGTATTCGCTGCAGCACTACGACGACAGCAAGTTGCGCCAGAGAGTGGAGGGCATTCTCAATCACATCCTGGCCGCCCAGCAGAAGGACGGATTCCTGATCTCGTACTTCATCATCCAGGACTCCGACAAGCGGTGGGAAGACCTGCGGTTGATGCATCAGATGTACAACGCGGGGCACTTCTTCGAGATGGCGGTCGAGCATCATCGCCTGACCGGGAACCCCAGGGTGCTCGACGCCGCCAAGCGGTTTGCCGATCACATCGACGGCATCTTCGGCCCCGGCAAACGCTATGACGTTGACGGGCACCAGGAAGTCGAACTGGCCCTGGTCAAACTGTATCGCGCCACGGGCGAGCGGCGCTACCTGGAATTGGCGAGGTTCTTCCTCGACGAGCGCGGCTACGCACACGGAACCGAGCGCAAACCCTTCGATCCCAAGACCGCCGTCCAAGCGCCAATACCCGAGGGTCTGTCGGCCGAGGACAAGCGGCGCGAGAGCAGGAGAGCCCGATACAGGGTCCGCAACGGCCGCATGCAGGACCACAAGCCGGTCGTGGACCAGCATGAGGCGATCGGCCATGCCGTGCGGGCCGGATACATGTATGCGGCGATGGCCGACATTATCCGTTTCATGGACGCCCCCGGCTACGAGGGGGCCCTCGACGACATCTGGAACGACGTAGTGAGCCGCAAGATGTACGTCACTGGCGGCATCGGCACGGGCCAGTACGGCGACGAGGGCTTCGGCGACCCATACCTGTTGCCGAATGGCTCGTATTGTGAATCTTGCGCAGCCATCGCCCACGTGCTCTGGCAGCACCGGATGAACCTGCTCAAAGGGCAATCCAGGTACGCCGACGTGATGGAACTGGCGCTGTACAACGGGGCGCTCTCGGGGATATCGATTTCCGGCGACCAGTTCTTCTACCAGAACCCGCTGGTCAGCAAGGGCGGCGGCCGCCGGAGTTCGTGGATCGGACTCTCCTGCTGCCCGACGAACCTCGCGCGCATCATCCCGCAGGTTGGCGGGTTGGCCTATGCCCGCGGCAAAGGGCGGGTGTATGTCAACCTCTACCTTGCCGGGGAAGCCTCGGTCAAAATGGACGGCGGCGCGACGGTCAAGTTGGCCCAGCAGACCGACTACCCGTGGAACGGCCGCGTGCGGCTGACGGTCACCCCGGATCAGGCGTCCGGATTCACCCTCTGCCTGCGGATACCGGGCTGGGCGCTGGGCCGGCCCGTTCCCAGCGACCTGTACCGCTTCGGCGACCTGAAGGTCCCGCCTGTCGTGCTGAAGGTCAACGGCCAGGCGGCCGATCCCTCGCCGCAGGATGACGGTTACGTGCACCTGCAACGCCGTTGGCAGGCCGGGGACGTGGTGGAATTGGATTTGCCGATGCCGGTCCGCCGGGTCTACGCGCATGAGAAAATCCAGGAAGACCAGGGCAAGGTGGCGCTGGCGCGCGGCCCGATCGTGTACTGCCTGGAGGCGGTGGATCAACCGGGCGTGGACCTCTCGCGGCTGGCCCTGCCGCGGGAGGCGGACTTGCGCGCGGAGCATCGCGCGGGACTGCTGGGCGGCGTGACCGTCCTCCAAGGCAGCGCCCTTGCCGACGGCCAGCGCCCGGTCACGCTGACTGCCGTGCCGTACTACGCCTGGGCGAACAGGGAAAAGGGCGCGATGACGGTGTGGGTCGACGAGGCCCCCGTGAAGGCGCCGCCGCACACCAAGTGACGGTGTTGTCCCGACCGTGAGGATCCTGGCATGTCGCGCGAGAGCGGCTTTACCCGAAGGGACTTCCTGAAGACGGCGGCCGTCGCGGCGGGATTGACCTGCGGGCTGCCTGGGGCTGCGGCGGGCGGCTCGGAGGCCGGCCGGCCCGGCAAGCGGCCCAACGTCATCTACATCCTGGCCGATCAGTTGCGGTATCAGTCACTCGGCTACGCCGGAGACGCCAAGGCCAGAACGCCCAACATCGACCGGCTTGCATCGCAGGGCGTCAGTTTCCGGCAGTGTGTGTCCTCCATGCCGGTCTGCGCGGCCTACCGGGCGTCGCTCCTGACGGGCAAATACCCCTCGAGCACGGGTATGGCCATCAACGAGTTGCGCATCAACCCCAACCAGCGGTGCCTCGGACACGTGGTGACGGAGGCCGGTTACGAGACGGGGTACATCGGCAAGTGGCATCTGTGGGCCAACGAACTCGGCAACCACAACGCCATGAAAAACTCCTACGTCCCGCCGGAGTTCAAGAAGTACCGCCTCGGATGGGACGGGTTCTGGGCGGCGTACAACTTTAACCACCGGTACTACGAAAACTTCTACTACATGGACGAGCCCGTGAAGCACTCGTTCGCGGGCTACGAGCCGGACGGCCAGACCGACATGGCCGTCGATTTCATCCGGAAACACGCCGGGAAGGACAAGCCCTTCTACCTGACGTTGTCGGTGGGCACGCCGCACGACCCGTGGGGGCCGGACAACGTGCCCGAGAAGTGCCTCGGCATGTTCAAGGACGTGGAGTTCCCGCTGCCCAGGAGTTGGTCCGACGTCCCCGACCCCTACATGGACCGCAACGCGGACCCAAAGAACTGGCTAGCGCAGTGGAAGCCCAACCTGCCCGCCTGGCAGCGCGTGTACTATGCCATGACGGCGAACTTGGACGACAACGTCGGCCGCATCATGGCTGCCGTGGATGCCGCCGGGATCGGCAGCGACACCGTCATCGTCTTCACGTCCGACCACGGCGAGATGTTCGGCGCCAACGGGCGGGTGTTCAAACTCACCTTCTACGACCCTGCCGCCCGCGTCCCGATGATCATCCGCCGGCCCGGCTCGATCCCGGGCGGACTTGTTTCCGACGCCTGCATGGGTACGCCGGACATCATGCCCACGCTGCTGGGGCTGATGGGCCTGCCCGTTCCCGACACCGTCGAGGGGATGGACCTCAGCCACCTGGCCCGGGGCCGGACCGGCCCCGAACCCGAGTTTGCGTTCATGCAGGGACTGGGGCACACCTGCCAATGGAACGACGGCTTCGAGTGGCGGGCTGTCCGCGACAAGCGATACACATACGCTATCTATCGCCGGGACAAGTCGGAACTGCTGTTCGACAACCAGGGCGATCCGCTCCAGATGCGGAACCTGGCCCGCGACCCGGTCCACGGGGATACGCTGGAGCGCCTTCGCAGGCAGATGGCGGAGAAGATGAAGTCCCTCGATGACACGTTCGAGGCGTGCAAGTGGTACAGGGACCACTGGACCGACGGCAAGCGGAACATCATCGCATCGGCGAAGGGCAAGTTCTGAAACGTGCCATGGCGCCTAGTAGCCTGCCAGGACTAAATCTGTGGGTGCCACGGCTGCGCCTTGTGCAGCCGTGGTCGTCGGTAGGGACGCACGGCTGCAAACTGCGCAGCCGTGGCACCCACATAATTAAAGTTGACGCACTACTAGGCCCCGGGCCATGCAAAGGATTGCGATTTGTGCGACGGGTCGCAACACCTGCCGCGCGAAGGCACAGTCGTCAACGCGAAGGGGTCGGGAGCCTTATAAGAGCTCCAGACCCCTTTGTGCATAGACCTTTTGCGGCGGGCGCTGCCGCCTAATAGGCGCCGCGTCCGGTGCGGCCCCAATCGGTGTGCGTGCCGGTGTAATCCTTCTTGTAGGTGTTCTCCCAAGGCTTGATATTGGTCTTGTCGGTCGAGCCGCCCTGGCCGCTGCCTTTGGCCTTAGCGGTCTTCAGTTCCTCGGTGATGGCCTTGATGCCGGCTTCGGCAGCGGCATTCTTGGGGTCGATGTTGAGGACTTGCTTGTAGAGGCTCAGGGCCTCCTGGTAGGACTTCTTTTCTTTGGCGGCATCGGCCAGTCCCAAGAGGAGGCTGACGGCCTTCTCGCGGTTCGGCTTATCATACTGTTCCAGGAAGGACTGCTTCTCATCGTCCTTGAGGCGGACGCTGAAGCCCTTGGCCTTCATGGCGGCCCCATAATAGCCGGCGGCGGCTCTCGCCTTCAGGCCCTGGGCTTTCTTTACGTCGCGCTTGTCCTCAGGTTTGGCCATTTCCTCTTCGCAGGACTTGAGCAGTTTCTCGGAGGCGGCGACCTGGGCGGCGATGTCGGCGACGACCTTGTCGAGGGCGGGGTTCTTGACGACCGCTTTCTCCGCCGCTCCGTCCGCGGCGCCGGCCTTGTCCGCATTGACTTCCTCGCCCCAGGCGCAGGCGGAGAGGCACAGCACCAGAACACCAACCATATTTGCAGTCATCACGGATTTCATTGGCGACCTCCTTTTGGCCCCACGTGCACAGGACCTGACATTCAGTCATTCAGTCAGACGCCCGAGACGGACGTTTAATGCAGAAAAACCGGGGGCCGTGCGCCAGACGTGACTCCCGCGCGGCCCATCTCATACTGCCGCTGAAGAAGCAATCCACCTTCCGATTATACGACCGGGGCGGGGCGTGTCACGGAAATAATGACAGTTCAAAGCGCCAAGTTCAAGGTCCGAAGTGTATAGTAGTCCGTCAACTTTGATTGTGCGGGTGCCACGGTCACCGCGGCGACCGTGCGTCCCTGCCGACGACCACGGCTGCACAAGGCGCAGCCGTGGCGCCCACAGAGTCAATCGTGACAGGCTGATAGTTCGAGGGCGCAAAGAGCCGCCCCCGGCCTTGCGGGCGGGGGCGAGGGAATGTGGTGGAGCCGATGGGACTTGAACCCACAGCCTCCTGATTGCGAACCAGGCGCTCTCCCAGTTGAGCTATGGCCCCGAAAGTTGCAGCATTGTACCACGGGGGCGGGCGAGTTCAAGTGTCAACGTCTCGGGAAAGTAGTGCGTTAGTACTACAACGCCAAGAGTGAGTTTGCGCGGCGGGTCTCCGTACCCGCCGCGCAGGGCTGCGGCGAGGCTCAGGCTGGGGGTTCTTATCGGTAGACAGCACGCCAGAGGCATAGGCGTTGCTACTACAGCGCAAGCCCATTTTGGCCAGTCCCTGGCGCGCGGCGGGTACCCGCCCAGGCGGGTAAACTCCGACTCGCCGCGCAAAGTAGCGTTGTAAGGGGGGTGGCATGGTCACGCTGTTGCGTGACCATGCGCCTGCCGGCGGGCGAAAACATGGTCACGCAACAGCGTGGCCATGCCACCCTCGTAACTGACGCCCTGCTCAGGAAAGTGCCCCTGCCGCGCGGCAACTTGGCGAACGAGGGGGCCCGGGGGCTCAAGAGGGGCGTTTTCGCCCTTGCCCCAGGCGCCCAATTTGCCCAATGTCACATCTTTTCGCCCCGATTTGCTTTTTCGGCGTTTTGGTGTATATTTCCATGCAAGGGTTGCACGGCGGGCCAAGGCAATGGATGGCGCGGAACTCATTCGAAGACTGAAGATCGTCGTAATCACGCTTGCGACGTATCTGGCTCTCTGCTAGGGGACGTTCAGCCAGTATGAGCGCGCGAGCGAGAAGGGGCCTCCCGGACCGATAGTCCGGGAGGCGTTTTTGTGCGCCGTTACCGTTTTTCCGCCATGTTCAGCACGCCGCCCGCCAGCAGAATCTCGCGCTGGCGCGAGGACGCCACCAGCCGCACATCGAACGCGAAGCCCTGGGTGGCGTTGCGCACGGAGAGCGTTTCGCCCTCGCGCACGGCCGTCCGCAGGCCAGCCAGTTCCAGTTCGTCTCCGGGGCGGATCCTTTCGGCGTCTTTCGGGTTCGCGAACACCAGGGGCAGGATGCCGAAGTTCACGAGGTTAGCCTGGTGGATCCGCTCGATGGTCTTGGCCAGCACGGCCCGGACGCCGAGGACCCGCGGGCACAGCGCGGCATGTTCGCGGCTGGAGCCCTGGCCGTAACTTTCTCCGGCCACGATGACGTTGGCCTTGCCTTTGTCGCGGGCCTCGATGCAGCGCGCGGCGAAGGTTGGGTCCACGCGGTAGAAGACGTACGAGGCGTACTTCGGCACGTTGCTGCGGTAGATGGCCAGTTGCCCGGCCGGCATGATGTGGTCGGTGGTGATCTTGTCGCCGACAACGAGGGCGACCTGCCCGGCAAGGTGGTCGGGCAGGGCGTCCATCGGCAGCGGGCCGACGAGGTTCGGGCCGCGGAACACCTCGACCTTGTCCGGATTCTTCGCCGGCGCCAGGATCATGGAGTCGTCGATCAGGAGGCGCTTCGGCTCGCGGATCTTGGGACGCCGCATGCCAAGGTCGCGCGGGTCGGTCATCTTGCCCACGAGGGCGCACGCGGCGGCCGTCTCGGGGCTGACGAGGTAGACGCCGGCCGACTTGGTTCCCGTGCGTCCCTCGAAGTTGCGGTTGGAGGTGCGGACGCTGACGGCCCCCGTCTGCGGCGCCTGGGCGGCGCCGATGCAGAAGCCGCACGCGGCCTCGTCGATCCGCGCACCGGCGGAGATGAGGTCATACAGCGCGTCGGTCCGCGCGATGTTCTCCAGCACCTGCCGCGAGCCGGGGGCGACCACCAAACTGACCTCCGGCCCTTGAGCATGGCCGCCACGGTCAGGAGGTCCCGCACGGAGGAGTTCGTGCAACTGCCGATGCAGACCTGGTTCACGGCGATGGGGCCGACCTCGCGGACGGTCTTGACGTGGTCCGGCGAGTGCGGGCAGGCGACCATCGGCTC
>JAPLMO010000015.1 GCA_026386995.1 Planctomycetota bacterium
ACCTCAATATGGTGCCCGGTGGCACCGTGACCCTCCATGGCACTAACACCTACACCGGTCCGACCACCGTCTTTCCGGGTGCCCTGATTGTGAAAAAGGCCGCGGGGCTTTATAATGGTGACACGGCGAAATGGACGCCAACGAACATTACTGTACACAAGGCGGCGACGCTGCGACTCAGTGTCGGCGGCCCGGGCGAGTTCACCGGCGCGCACGTCGGGACGCTGCTTGCGAACCTCACCACAGGCGTAAGCAGCAACGGCTTGATGGCCGGTTCCGTCCTATATATGGATACCGCCAATGCCACAGACCCGGTTGTATTGACTGGTAACATTGCAGACTCAAAGGGACCCGGAGGCGGAGCATTTCTCATTAAGAAATGCGGGGCGGGTACTTTGCGGCTCGCCGGCAACAACACCTACACCGGCCAGACGGTCCTGGAAGGCGGCACGCTTAGCGTATCCTCACTCAACAGCGTTGTCAAAGGCAAGGCCAGCAGCAGCCTGGGTGCGCCGACAGACGTGGAGAATGGCGAAATCGTCATTGGCGGCGGCGACGGCGAGTTCACCCTGATTTATACAGGCACGGGCGAAACCTCTGACCGCGTGATGAATCTTGCCGGAAAGACTTCCACCGTGGCCTTCGATCAGTCGGGCACCGGCCTGCTGAAGCTCACCAGCACCTTCGTGATCTCCGGTTACGGCGCCAGCAAGACCATCATCCTTACGGGGTCCACCGCCGGCACGGGTGAGATCGCCGGAAATATCCTCAATCCCCATGATCGTGCAGGCAAAGCGACGACCGCCGTCACCAAGTCGGGAACCGGCACCTGGACGCTCTCCGGCACCAACATCTACACCGGGCCGACCAAGGTCACGGGCGGCGTGCTCGCCTGTTCCAATGCCTCCTCGTTGGGTGGCGGCATCCTGGACATAAGCACCGGCGCCAAACTCCAGTTGAATTACGTCGGCACGCGCCAGGTCGCTGCATTGACTTTTAACGGAGGCAGCGTGCTGCCCAATGGCACCTACGGTTCCACCGCGTCTCCGGCGACGAACAAGGACGACACCCACTTTTCGGGCATCGGTACGGTAACGGTCGTTACTCCGGGGGTGTCCTGATCCACCGAAATTGCGTTAGCCGTTCGTTAGGATGCGTGGAAGGGCAAGACGCAGGTTCCCGTTGAGTTTTACATGTGCGTCCCGCAAACTCCGTCCAGGGTCTGCAGGGCGAGTGACGGGTTTCAGCGGGCGTTGTCTGCGACAACTTCCTGGCCGACGCGCGTGTCAATGCTTCCGGCGGCCCACGCCCACGTGTGGATACATGCGAGCCACGCTCCCCTCCGGCGTGGACGGCTCCGTCCGCTGCGTCACGTACCGTTACTACGGCAGCGAAGACCGTCACCGGCCTGGCGCGTGACGGCTCCACGGTCACCGGCACCTTGCCCCACCACGGCTACAACACAGGCAATATGCCATGGTGTACCCCAACAAACACTATATCGCCATGCAATTCTGGAACTATTTTCTTTTCCGCCCGAGAGATATTCGAGTACAATTCCGTGAACGGTTACGGAGAAAAACCATGTGCTCGCGTCATCCTTCCGCTTCGTGTATCGGGTGCGGCCATACCTTCAGCCGGCGTGGGTTTCTCAAGCGGGCCGGAGCCGCGGTGGCTGTGGGCGCGGCGTTAGGCCCCCTTACCGCCGTGGCCCAGCAGACGCAGGACAAAAAGCCGCGCGTGGCGCTGGTGTTTCTCTCCAACAGCGCGGGCCGCGAGATGTGGCCGTATCCCGGCTATGACTGCGCGGCGCACCATCAGGAGGTTCTTGGGCTGCTCGGCAAGGGGTGCCCCCAGGTGGAGTTTGTTCCAGTCGTCGTGCAGAATCCGAACGACATGCACAAGGCGGTTGCCCTGAAGGACTCGGTGGACGGATACCTGCTTTACTTCGTTACCCTGTCGGCGGGGTATGGCAACGCCGTTGCGCCTATCGCCCAACTCGGCAAACCGATGTTACTGGCCAACTATTACCTGGGGGGCACGGTCCAGTTCCTGACCGGCTATAGCAGTCTGAGCCGGCGCGGCGCGGCGGTTGCCGCGGTGTCCACCACGCGACCCGACGACCTGGTGGCAGTGGCCCGGGAGTTTGCCGACGTCAACAAGACCGGCGTCACGGCGGCCTCCTTCGCCCAGCGGTGCCAGGAGGTTTACCGCCGGACGTTCGCCCGCACGGGCGAGATGAAGTGCCTGGAAGACAAGGTCTCGCTGAACGGCATCGGCGAGTGCGTCAAGCGGCTCAAGGGTTCGCGGTTCCTGATTGTCGGCGCCGGCAAAGTTAAATCGGGCGAGGAGCGGGATTTCCTGGGGAGCAAGGGAATCTTCGTGGGCTTTGAGAGCCTGCGGGCCTTGTACGACAAGGTCGACCGCGACGAAGCCGCCGTCTGGGCCAAGCGCTGGACCGACCGGGCCGAGAAGGTCCTCGAAGCCACGCCCGAGTGGATCGCCAAGGCCGGGGCCGTGTACCTGGCGATGCTGGCCCTGATAAAGCAGCACGGCACCGACAGCATCACCATGAACTGCCTGGGCGGATTCGCCGACGGACAATTGCCCGCCTATCCCTGCCTGGGATTCATGCAACTCCTCGACGACGGCAGCCAGGGTGTGTGCGAGGCGCAGCCCGACGACTCGGTCAGCACGCTTATGGGCCGGATTCTGACGGGGCGGGCCGGCTACGTTTCCGATCCGGACCTCGACACCTCGAAGAACCAGATCGTTTATTCCCACTGCATGGCGCTGACCAAGGTGTTCGGGCCGCAGGGCGCCTCTAACAAGTTCCGCATTCGCACGCTGCACAACCGCGACCCGCGAGGCTGCTGCGCCCAGTCGTTTCTGCCCGAAGGCTACATGACCACCACGTTCCGCACCAACGTCGCCCACAAACAGATGGTCATCCACCAGGCGAAGGCCGTGGGCAACCTCGACAGCGACCACGGCTGCCGCACGCAACTGCTGGGAGAGGTGCGCGGCGACATCGAGAAACTGTTCCACGAATGGGACCGTTTCGGCTGGCACCGGGTGACCGTGTACGGCGACGTGAAGGAACCGCTCATGGAGTTCGGCAAGGCCCTCGGCCTGGAGGTTGTCCAGGAAGCCTGATAATAATGTAGCAACGTAGGGTACGTGCCCTGCACGCACGCGTAAGCAAGCCCACATTTTCCAAATGAGATTACGCTGACGATCGCTTCCAGCAATTCCCGTAAGTTTATCTAACTCCTGAACCCCCGACAAGATTCGGTGCCCTGGAGCAGACAAGAGACGTAGGTGCTTGTAGAATAAGGCGGACGGAATATCTGGGAGGACCAGTGGCATCATGCCGATCCAAGTCACATGCGCGCGCGGCACGGTTCCCACGGCCGTCAAGGTCCAGTGGCTGTGGGACATCCGGTACATCGATGCGCCGGTCCTCAGGTGGCGAGACACGGGCGGCGACCCGGACCTTGACGAGACGCTCTACTACTGCAATGATGCCAACATGAACGTCACGGCCCTGGTGGACGCCTCAAGCGGCAACGTGGCCGAGCGGTACATGTACTCCCCCTACGGCCAGCCGGAGATCTACGACGACTCATGGACCGCGGTATCCTGGGCCAACTCGAAGAAGAACGAAATCCTCTACTGCGGCTACCGCTGGGACCCGGAGACGGGGATGTACCATGTGAGGAACAGGGAGTACCATCCGACGATGGGAAGGTGGGTGGCGCGGGATAGGCACGGCTACATTAATGGAATGAATCTGTACGAGTACGCCGTGTCTAGTCCCGCCGACGTCTTCGATTCGTTCGGACTCGAATCTAACGTAAAGTGGGTTCCGGAGAAGAAGCCCGAAGATGCTCAGCCCCAGTGGGAATCGCAAGAGGAACTAGACCAGTTTATTCCCGAAGAGTACAAGGAACTTGGCATAAAGCACATTAGCGGCCGTGCCAACAGCCCGGTCTGGAGTGATCCTCCAGGCTACGACTTTGAATTCAGCGGACGTTGTTGCTTCTGTTGGTTCAATGGAACATTCGAGGTGAAGATCGACTACGAGTTCTGGCTGCTCAAGGACCTGCAGAACCCTCAGACAGGCAAAGAGAAAGCACGTAGGAAGAGCGTAGAAGACCACGAGCGAGGTCACCTGGCAGAGGATGCTGCAATTCCGTTTTGGGATAAGGGTCTGCAACAGAACCTGACGAAAGAGGTGGCGGCTCACGACAAGCGGGAGACTGCATATGAGATCTCCCAATGGACATTTCTTGACTCCAAGACTCGCGAAGCCAAGAGCAAGGGCATTTCAACAAGACAGCAGTGCAGAATTGGGTGTCGCCAGCACCTCAATGGGGTTGTCGACAATAAGTTGGAGCCGATGATACAGGAGATAAAGAGGCGCAGTAATGCCCGTGACAAAAAGGATTACCTCGATGATGCTGAGAAGCGGGCCGTAGAGAAGAAGGCAGAGGAGCACAACCCGTAGACTTCGGGGCTGGGAGGATTAAGTATGATACGCTACGCCATGCTTTGTGCGATAGTTTCAGTGGGTGGTTGCGGACTGGCTAGAGACACAAACACTGTTCCGCCGCTCGGGGTTACGTTTTTTGGCTTAGATCTGTCAACGCAGGCCAGTCTGGACATTCGGCGCATAGAGTTGCGCGACTTGCCCGCAATGGCAGAGTGTCCTGGGGACGTGGGTACTTCGCCTTCCGCTACGAGACGACGCTACTCATCCAGGGAGCTTCTAGAGTTATTGAAGAAGCACCCAGGCGGTGCATCACTGCCGCCAGCGCCCTCCGTGTAATATACTCTGCTTCGAGACCAGAGAGGACGTTTTGCAGTGAGCGCGACGCTTCTTATTGGAGGAAGTTTCATTGATGCGCCCGAAGTTGCGCTTCGTGTAGAGGAGGGGGAGTCGGGCGTCTTCCTGTTGCCGGACGATAAGGAGCCGAGGTACGCAGTCTGCTATGTGGTGACAAGAATGGCGACCCCCTCCGGCAAGACGTGCCAGGAGACCTCGGAGCAAGGTGCATCGGGGTCCGCAGATTCGCGGCGATAGGACACTGGGGGTCACCCCTATTTTCCCCGGCGGCCTGGGTGAGCCCAGGCTACGACGCGGCGGGCAACACGACGAGTGGCTCGAAGCCGGGGTCGAAGACGATTAACCTGCAAGGCAGCGCGCTACAGGTTAAATGGCGCCGCCTTCAGGACATAATGGCGTTCAAGGACTCGGTTGCGACGAAAGGACAGACCCCATGAGAAGGCCCGCTATTCTTGCCGCGATTCTGGTCAGCCTGGCCGTGCTGACCGCCGCATCCCCCGCCAGCGCGATGTACCATCCGACGATGGGGAGGTGGGTGCAGCGCGACCCGATTGGGTATGCGGATGGCATGAACCTACAGGAGTATGTTGGGGGCAGGCCCGTTCGTGCGGTTGATCCTACTGGATTTGGCCAAACGGTCGCGATCGGAGCCATAAAGGGTAAAGAGCCGAATGACCCGGTTGACAAAGCCATAAAGGAGAGCGCGGATCTTAAGCCATCGCACAGTGCGCAGGAGTTCTACGAGATCGTTAGCAAGGCCTATAATACTTGCATGGCCAACTCGAAGCAGCTAACCCCGGAGGCAAAGCACTGCGAATGCTGTATTGAGAAGCTCGTTCGCGATGGACACGGCCTTGCGGGGCTTGGCGGGGGGCAAGGCTTTGATAAGTTGACACCAACACGGCGTGAGCGGCTCAAAGAAATGTTGTGCAAGGGGGCCACGTTCTCCGATATGGGTTGTAACCCCTACAATTACTCTGCTAAGGGTTATGGTTACCACCTGGATGAGGCAATGCTGCTATCACAAAAAGGTGGTGTATATGAAGGCTATATTGGCTACACTAGAGGGCTGTATCCTAACGCAGTTCCTGATGATCCTGTCCAGAACCCGAATGGCCCTACAAGAATGGAGGTTAAGCAGGGTGCAACAAGAGCAGAGGTGAGCCAGGGTATGACTGATGTGGTTCCGTAAGCGCCCCCGCCGGGCGTTCAATGGTAAGGAGCATTCTATGGCAGATTGGCGCGGCACCATTCTGTTGGCTGTGAGTGCATGGGCGGCCCTTGCCGGATGCTCTCACGAGCCAGACAAGGCATTGAGTTGGACGGTTCGGTTGACCCTCGACGCTGGGGTCATAGAAGTTGACGATTACGGTACCCTATTGACTGGCGACGGAAAACGCATGGTGCGGTCAGGAAGCGCGCCGGTGGAAGCGGAATACAGGGATATTATCCAAGGGGATGTGGACAAGGTAGCCCATGAGGTGAAGCCTGGTGTGTACTATTCAGAGCACGACCGAGCCGTGGAGTGCCGGGTTGACGTTATACGTGACGGGAGTACCTTTACGTACGAGGTCACGAGTAGCAGATCAGCCGGGCCTGATGCGCCGAAACCACTTGTCCATCTGGTTAATGTGGTCGTAGGCTTGACGAAGTATTAGCACGCTGGGTGTAGTGGTTTAGCCAACCGAGGAGGGGGACGCTACCTCTACTTTCCCCGGCGGCCTGGGTGAGCCCCGGCTACGGCGTTGCGGGCAAGTCGCCGAACTGGCCGGCGGCTGGCTGAATCCCGGCATGGGCGCGGGCGGCGATCTAACGCGAACACCATCGCCTCGTTCCACGACTCTGCCGCCCAGGGAGTTGCGCTGTCCAGCACGGGTGGCGTCTGTACGCTCGAAACACTCGAGGTCTGGCGAATGAAGTCCATCTGGGAATGAGAAGGAGGATCCAGATGAAAGCCCACGCCACCAGCCGCCTCGCGGCCTTGCTCACTGCCGCCCTGCTGGCGGGCACTGCCTTAATGCTGCTGCCAAAGCATTCCGCTTTCGCCGCCGAGGGGCAGAAGCCTCTGGATGCATCGCCCACGTGGGCGATGGGGCCGTTCGTCAAACTGGGAAAGCCAGTCCTGTCGCCAAATCCCGAGGCGAAATTCCAGTGCCCGCTGGGCGGCACGACTGTGTTGTGGGAAGGGCAGAACGTCTACAATCCGGCTGTCGTGGTGAAGGACGGCAAAGTCTACCTGCTCTACCGGGCTGATGACAAGTGCTGGTGGAAGTTCGGCAACGAAGATCAAGCGACCAGCCGTATTGGCCTGGCCTGGAGCGAGGACGGACGGTGGTTCACGCGCCATCCTGTGCCGGTCGTCTTTCCCGACAAGGATGCTTTCACGAAGTACGAATGGCCCGGCGGCTGCCAGGACGTCCACGTTGTGGAAGGCGAGGACGGCACGTACTACATGAACTACACGGCATGGGGCGAAGGCGGCATCGACTCGATGTGCGTGGCCACCAGCAAGGACCTAGTCCGCTGGAAGAAGCACGGGCCAGCCTTCGCCAAATTCGCCCCCGGCGCGGTCCGCGGCTCACGGAGCGGCGTGGTGGTCACGCGGCAAGCGGGTGAGAAGTTGCTGCCCGTCAAGGTCAACGGCCAGTACCTGATGTACTACACGCATCCCTGTGCCTTGGCCGTATCGGACAATCTCATCGACTGGAAACCGTTGGGCAAGTCGGTCTGGCCGGGCGGACAGCACGAATCGGGGGCCATCGCACTGTGGCGAGATGACGGCATCCTGCTGATGTTCAACGGGCAGAACCTGTGGAACCTGCCGCTGCCGAAAGGGACTTGGGCGCTTGGGCAGGCTTTGATCGACCGGGAAGACCTCGTGACCGCGCGCCGGACCATGGGCCAGCCGTTCCTTCAGCCCGAGTTCGACTGGGAAAAGAAGGGCTATTGCAGCGTGCCCGCCACCGTGGCCAACGGCCTGGCATACTTCAAGGGCGAGTGGCTGCTCTATTACGGCGCGGCTGATCGAAACATCGGGCTGGCGACCTGCCGTTCGGAAACCGTCAATGGAAACACTAGAGGAAGACCCAAATGAAACTTCAAGCAAACCGCCGCTTCGCGGCCTTTTTCGGTGAAACATTGGGGGTGGTATTGTTGATGGTCATGAGTCTTACTGCATCACGGGCGGAGGCCGCCTGCCGTCAGTTAGCCAACGATAATCTGAAGGTCCGTATTTCGGATACGGGCAAACTGCTTTCCGTTGAGAATAGGCTGTCATCTGAGACGTACGCCTTTGAGTCCGACGAGTTCGAGTTGGATACAGACCTGGGACTTTTTTCGAACAAAGACACCAAGCCGGCCAAGGTCCGGGAAGAGAGGAGTCGTGTTGTCTGTCAATTCGATTTCTACCAATCCCCAAAGGGCAAGGTCAACGTTGATCTCGTCTATACGCTGGGAACTACGAATGTTTTTTTTCGCCGCGTATTGAAGATCACTAACGGTGTTCCGCTCAGGGTGAAGAACCTGCGGATGGGCAAAACAATCTTTACCAAACCGGCCGACGAAACGATTCGTTACCTGACATTCTGGCAGGCGCCCACCGTCGAGTTCATCCGTTACGCGAACGGCGGACTCTTCACCGGCATTGAGAATCCCTTCTACAAGGCTAACCTGGACGAGAGGGGTGTCGCGCTGATCTTTGAGCCCGGTCTGATCCTCAAGGCGGGCGAAGGCTATGAGAGCGAACCGCAGTTCATGGGTGTCTACAAGAAGTCCGGCGTGTTGATCGAGGACAGCGACAGGCCGTTCCGGTACCCTAACGGTTCGGGGTACATACCGATCGATCGCAACGAAAGTCGGGCCATGCGCGCCTTCGCCCTTGATTACCTGGCACCTGCGCAGAAGGGCTTTCTCAACATCAACTACCAGTTCTTCCATCCATTGCCCCAGATGCCGGGGAACGACGCGGACAAGATGTATTTCACAAAGGCGATCGACACCTTCGCGGACATCGGAGGGGACATGATCATCTTCAACCCCCTCCACCCTTACACGAAACCCGATGCGGGAAGAGACTACTGGAATCTGATCCCTGACGATAAGACCGCCACGGCACGTCAGATTGCCGACTATGCTGCAAGCAAGGGCATCTCGTACGGTTTCTATATGGGATGCGCGGCTCACGGCGGCGAAGGGAACGCCGCCGGTCTTCCGTTCAGGCCGGACAGATCCGACTGGAAGAAGATGGATACATCGGGCCGGCGTGCCCCGGACAACTGCATCGGCTGCGATGAATTCTACGAGTGGTGGTTCAGGGTGCAGGACAACACGATCAAGAAGTACAAGCTGAGCAATTGGAGCTGGGATCCAAGCCGGGGCTCGGCGATGAACTGCTATGATGAGACCCACGGCCACATTGCAGGCATGGGCGCCTACAAAGGCTGGCGGCGCTGCATGGAACTGGGAAGCCGCCTGAAGGCAGGCAACCCGGGGCTGTTCATCCAGGCGTTCTACGGCACCAAGCAGTTCGGACTCTGGGGCCTGAAAGATGTGGATGGGCACGAGGTCTACAACGAGCAAACCGCCTGCGTTTCCACGCACCACACCCAGATCAGCGACGACCGGCAGAACGCCGATGGGCTGCGTTTTCAGAACTACTGGTCCATGCGTTTTCGCTTTCTTCCCACGGTCATCGGGCATCCGCTCGTGGGTCGTATGAGCGAGGGACCGTGGGACCGAGAACTGGTTAAGGCTTGCGATTTCTACGGTTGGCAGTACAGCCTGATGTCGGCCCTGGCGGTCAGCGGCTCGATTATGCCCGCGATCCTTCCCTACGAGAGCGATCTGCTTCCGGGTTACAAGGAGTTCTACAACAAGTGGACCGCATGGGCCAAGGCCAACTTCGATTACGTCAAGTATACTGAGCCGTTCGGCGAGCAAGTCCAGCCAGGGGCCGTTGACGGCTACGCGCGGATCAAGGGCGATCATGGCTTTATCTTCCTTTTCAATGGCAATCCGCGGCCGTCGGAGATCAGATTCGAGGTGGGCGACGAGATCAACCTCCAGGAGAAGGGCGATTACGAGTTTCTGGAACTCTATCCGGCCGACGGCGGCGAGATTGTGCTGGATGACCTGGGCAACTCGATCTTCTCCTGGGGCCAGAAGGCCAGTGTCACGCTACCAGCCAATGCCTGCAAGCTGCTGGAGTTGCGGCGGGCAGCGAAAGATCGCACGCCTGTGCTGGTCGGCATTGGCGGCAAGGTTGCGATTGTCGGTCACCGGCTCGAGATCACGGCCACAAGCGGAAAACCGGGAAAGGCCTATCCCCTGCGTGTTCGACTCTCTGCCCCGGACGCGGTGAAGGAGGTCAGGGTGAACGGAGTCGATCAGACGTTTTCCCGAACGGACAAGGAGATCACGCTGAACATACAATTTGCGGGGGATGAGTACGTTCGTGAACTGGACCACTGGACTAAGACTGACGGCAGTTCGTTTGAATTTCCCAACAGCGGAAATCATGCCTTGCTGGAAATCACCGCCAAACTCAGGATCAACAAGGACGTTCCCCAACTCCTGGAAAAGGCCAAGCCAAAGAACTTCGCCGAAATGGATAGCAAGATAGCCGCCTGGCAGGCGGGCCGTGGCTACCACAATTTCACCTGCTGCAGGCCCAGCCGCTTGTGGCTGGTGATTCCTTTCACACTGCAGAGGGTCAGCGATGTCAAGGTGTCCATCAATTCCAAAGAAGCAAACCGACTCCTGAGACAGGATAGTAACGGCCACGGCATCTACGCGGATATCACTGACCTGGTGAACTTTGGCTCTGAGAATGAATTCAAGCTTTCCATGCGGAACCTGGACAAGAACGAGTTCATGGGGCCTTTCCTGATGTACCCGGACGAGGGGCTGACCGGAGAGGTTCTCTCAAAACCACACGGCGTGAAAGAGCGGGTTGTCTATACAAGGTCAC
This sequence comes from Planctomycetota bacterium, assembly GCA_026386995.1. Next base: position 10,818 of record JAPLMO010000015.1, read on the forward strand.
TGATTCCCCGGACGGCGCCACGCTATATTCAAGGGGCAACGCGCCCCGCGATCACCGAGGCCCTGGTGACCGGAAACGTGACGCTTGGCAGGTCAACCCAGCTTCGGGTGAAAGTCGATCTTCCTTGCGAGAAGATCCGCGAGGTTAAATACACGGAATCCGGATTCCCCTGGATGAGCATATCCGGCCTGGGCTACAACAGGGACCTAAAGTGCTGGACAGCAGATGTTCGGCCTGGCCCGCGTGCAAGCATTCAGGAAAGCGAGTACATCTATGTTTGGGCTGTGGGCACGGACGGCCTCCACAGCGACTACTACCCGGTCAAAGTCGGATGGGATTTCGCGAAGTGAACGTGGGTGAGTATCAGTTTGCAGGGGCGGACTGAAGTTGAGCGAGGGTGAAATGGAACCGAACCGCCAGGTTTTCGGAAAGAAAGGACTTGCCGACGTCAATTTGAGAGCCGGTCAACTTCAGACCCTCTGGAAGAAGGAATGATTGCCATGAAATACATCGCTCCCATCATCACCATCACTACGCTCGCCATCGCCGGCGCCGCCAGCGCCGCCGCACCATGCGCTCCGCTTCATGACAAAACGCTCGTGGCCTGGGTTTCCCCGGCCAACCTGACACAGGGCGCCGGCAGCGTGCTGACTATTGACGACGGCCAGGCGGTTTTCGACGGGATTATTTTTGGCGAGATCATGCCCAGGAAATGGATGCCGGGCAGCGACAATTTCAACCGGACTCTTAAGGAGCAAGCAAACTGGCCGGAGGAAACGGCCGATGCCAAAACCTTCGTCCAGATCGCCATTGTCTATCAAGGGCGCGGGGTGACGATGTACCGCAACGGCCAGAAGTATGCCGGCTACACCATGCCCAATCCGCAGCGCCAGTTTGGCCCGTCGGCCGTCGTGCTGTTCGGACGGCGGCACCTGGCGGCGGGAGATCCGGAACGCGCCTTTGTCGGACGGATCAAGGACGCGCGTGTTTATGACAAACCGCTGGCGCAGGAGGCCATTGCTGCCTTGGTTCCTGGAAGAGTCGCCGAGGACCTGAAGCCCTGGGCCTGGTGGTCGTTTGCCGATGAAGGGTTGCGGGAAAAAACCGGCCGGTTCACGGACATCAAACTGATTGGCGATGTACGCATTGATGGCGGTTGCCTGGTCTTGAACGGCAAGGGTGCCACGGTTATTACCACCAGTTCCGGCGACAATGAAGGGAAACCGGTTGCCGTTCCTAAAACGTGGTCGTTCACCAGCCCGGTGCCGGATGAAGTGGTTCGCTCGGCGCGATTGCTGCGCGAGCGGTTCCTCGCCGATCCCTATCGCCCGACCTACCATTTCTGCGTGCCGGAGGACATGGGGATGCCCGGCGATCCCAACGGCGCCTTTTATCACAACGGGCGATATCACCTGATGTATCTCTACAACCGGAGCGGCTCGGGGTTTTGCTGGGGCCACATCTCCAGCCCGGACCTGGTCCACTGGCGGCATCATCCCGATGCCATCGGCCCCGGGAATGGGGACGAAGGCTGTTTCAGCGGCGGCGCGTTTGTGGACGACGACGGCACGGCGTATCTATCCTACTGGATGCTGTGGGGCGCGAAGGGCATCGGGCTGGCCAAGGGCCAGGGCCCTGATTTTGATTCCTGGCGCAAGCTTGAAACCAACCCGGTTATCAAGTCCACCGAATGGGGCGTGACGGAAGTCGAGGACCCCAATGGCAGGTCCCTCTTTTACGGCTCCGCCGACCCATCGAACATCTGGAAGAAGAACGGCCGCTATTACATGCTGACCGGCAACCTGCTCGTGCTGGATAAAATCGGCCGCGCGCGTGAGGCGCCGCTGTCAGAGCAGGGCGATCGGCTCTACCTGTTTGTCTCCGACGACTTGAAAACCTGGAAGTACCTCCACGTCTTCTACGAGCGGAAACCCGAATGGACCGATCGCAGCGAGGACAACATGTGTCCCAGTTTTCTGCCGCTGCCTTCGAACCCGGAGGGCGGGCCGGCCAGCGGAAAACATCTGCTTTTGTTCATCAGCCATAACAAGGGTTGCCAATATTACGTCGGCGACTATCGGGACGACCGGTTCTTTCCCAACAACCACGGCCGCATGACCTGGGTGGACAACACCTATTTTGCGCCCGAGGCCCTTACGGACGGCCAGGGGCGTCAAATCATGTGGGCGTGGCTGCTCGACAACCCATCCGGAGAAAAGGAGAAAGGCTGGTCCGGCGTTTATGGCCTGCCTCGCTCGCTCTGGCTGGGCGACGACAGGACCCTGCGCATGCAGCCGGTGAAGGAACTGGAAAGCCTCCGCAGCCATGAGAAATCGTGGAACGCCCTGATGCTGTCCGACGGCGAGACCAAGGCGCTGGAAGGGGTGGCGGGAGACTCCTGCGAGATTGGGATCGAGATAGTGGTCGGCACGGCCCAACGATGTGGACTGAAGGTGCGGGTGTCCGGCGACGGGCGGGAGGAAACGCTCCTGTACTACGACGCGAAGGCGAAGGAGTTGGTCTTCGATTCTACCCGCAGCGGTGACGCAGGTCGGAAGGTGGTCGAGCGCGCCCCCTTGGCGTTGAAGCCCGGCGAATCGCTGAAACTGCGGGTCTTCGTCGACAAGCCGGTGGTGGAAGTCTTCGCCAACGACCGCCAGGCCATCTGCCGGCGGGTGTATCCCACGCGTTCCGATAGTCTCGGCGTCGTCTTGTTTGCCGACGGCGGCCAGGCTAGGTTCAACAGCGTGAAGGTATGGGAGATGGCTCCGTCAAACCCATACTGAGCGGGGCACAATTCAATGGAGCGTGATCGTGGATTCGCCACGGTAAAGCACTGATTAGAGCAGTTCACGCTTGCTTGTAGCCCCTCGCGCGGCGGGCAGTCCTGCCCGCCGCGCGGAATGTCGAGAGGCGGCGCGGTGGGCAAGACTGCCCACCGCGCACACACTCGCTACAGTCAAGCGTGAACTGCTCTAATAGTCTCTTACGCTATTCGAGGGTCTTATTGTGAGCCTTGGTTAAGGGGCAAATCCCAGGCGCTCAGGTAGCGTGATCAAGACGGAGACGAAGCATGAAAACACCAACGTTACGCAGACTCCTCCTCGCTATGCTCGCCTGTGCGAGCGTGGCCGCGCTTCCCACCACCGCCCAGGCGGCGACCTACTCGCTGGCAGGTGATTTCTCCTACACTGAGAACCGCGCCAACAGCGTTTGGTCCTTCCGGATGGACGACTATGCCAATAAACCTCCCGCGTTTCTTCCGCTGCTGGCCTCGACCAACCGCAACGCGAAGATGTTGTGGGGCACAGGTTTCGCTGAACCGCCGATGATGTGGAGCGAAGAAACCGGCTACTGGGGTATGGCAAATGAGGGCGGCATCATCTACGACACGAAGGCGGCCGCCGTCTTCCTGGAGATGGACCACGGGCCCATCCTGGTGGACAACAACGTGCTCGTCGGCCAGGGGGTCCGCAGCAACTCCGAGGGGACCGTCTTCGCCCACAACCTTTTCGTCGATTGCGCGTTCGAGATGGTCTCGGACACCCAGCGGCGGTCGCAGTACTACCGGCCGCACACGCGGACGACCGTCGACCGCAAGTCCGGCGTCCCGCAGGATGACAAGTGGTACAGCAACATTTTCATCCGGCGGGGGCTGGAGAAGGTGAAGGAGGCCCCCGGGTACGCCTCGGATGGCAACCTCTTCCTGGAAGGCGCCGGCAGGAGCACCTTCGGCGATGCCCACAGCGTCGTGGACCCCCTCAAGACGGACTTCCGCCGCGAGGAGACCCCGTTGGG
>JAPLMO010000153.1 GCA_026386995.1 Planctomycetota bacterium
AATTATGTGGGTGCCACGGCTGCGCAGTTTGCAGCCGTGTTTCCCTACCAACGACCACGGCTGCACAAGGCGCAGCCGTGGCACCCCCAGATTAAGAACTGACAGGCTACTACCGCTTCTTACGCGATCGCTACGCAGGAATCTCGCGTCCTTCGACCGCAGCCACAATGGCCGCCAGCAGGCGATCGCGCTCGGGGTCGGGCTCGTAGGTCAGACCTTCGCGGACCTTGGCCTGGGCGCGGCGGATGGCGGCTTCCAGGTTCTCCACCTCGTACACCACTTCGATCATGCGGCTTCGGCCTTCGAGCGACCGCGCGGTCTGAAGTTGATGATCGTCGAGGATTTCGTTTCGGGCGCAGTCGCGCGGCACAACGATGAGGGGCTTGCCGTACTGGCGCGACATCAGCACCGCCCCGGTCGACGCCTGGCCCACCACCAGCATCGACTCGCGGATGTACCCGTGCACCTTGCCGAAGGTGATATACCCCTCGCACTTCGTGTTGCGGCCCTGGTAGCCCGAGAAACCCGTCTGCATAACGACCGGCTCGCCCAGGCGCGGCGCAAGGGCGTCTATCGCGTCGAGGAGTCGCGTGAACGTCTGGTGGGCGCTTCCGACCGTGACGAAAATCATAGCAGGCTCCCCACGTACCGCGCCTTGGGGCCATAATGTCTCAGCAGCGCCGGGGACTGAACGAAGAACGCATCGCAGAACGGGTACACGAGTTTGCCGGTCCGCGACGGGTTCTCCTTGCGCGATGCGGTCTCCAGAAAAATCGTGCGGCAACGCATGAGGCACTTGCCGACGATAATCGGCACGATGGCCACCTCGGCCCCGGTCGAGAAAATGACATCCGGCCGCTCGGTCGCCAGAATCCACAGCCACTGGAAGAATCCGACGATGAGGTTCACCGCAAGCAACGGGCCGTGCCAGCCGATGAACGCCACCGGCCGCAGGCGCTCAACGGCCGGGTGCGAAAAATCGACCAGGTTCGGGTATCCGTAGAGGCCCAGCACCACGTGATGCCCCTTGAACACCTCGGCGCAGGCCAAAATCTGTTCGTTGTGCCCGCCGCCGGAAGACACGCACAGGATCTTCAAGGGACGCGTCACGGGCTTGCCCTTTCCGTCAGGCGACGCGCCAGCCGAACCAGGGCCGCCCCAAGCCGATACCGCACAACGAACATAACGGTGTGCCAAAGCCACTTGTGCGGCGTCGAGAACCACCATTCCAGATGATCGAACGGCCGCGCCTCGGCACCCCACTTGGCTTTGAACCGGATGAGGCCCTCGTCGTCGGCGCTGGAACTCAGAAAATCGAACGAGCGCGACCCGCGGCGGATGGCGTTCTGGATCAGAGTGTGCATCAGCAGGTCGTTCGGCCGCATCTCCAGCGCGTCGGTGCGGCTGCAACCGGCGAAGTAATACGTCACCTGCGGCCCGTGAAGGCCGACGATGGCCCCGACCACCCTGCCGTCCTTCTCGGCCACCAGGAACTCGGCCTTGCCGTCCGGCGCAAATTCATCCCAGATCGCCTCGTAGAAGTCCGGCCCCAGGCCGCCGGCCGAGCGATTCCGCACCAGCATCTCCGTCTGCATCTCGTGGAATTGCGGAAACTCTTCCCGGCGTATCGGCCGAATCGCAATGCCCGCCTTCTCGGCCCGGCGCAATTGCCGCCGGACGCCCTGCCCGTAGCCCTCCCACAAACCCTCGGGGGTCTTGCCCGAGAGGTCCAGCACGTGCCGCACATGCGACTCGCGCCTCGCCCCCGGCAGGTCCGTCACCGGCGAATCCTCGCACGCAATGACCCGTACCATGTGAATGCCGAGGCCCTCGCAGGTCTTCCGAAAGGACTCCAGGTGCGGCGCGATCGCGTCGGCCGATCCCGCGAAGTTCCCTTTCGGGAACAGGCCATAGAGAATGCGGACAGGACCGCAGGCGAGTCGGCACCCAGGCAGCGCGGCCAGGAGCGTGCCGTCATCGTCCACCAGGGCAAGGACCTGCACGGCCCCGTGAAATCCCCGTTCAAGCACCCTTGCCCATCGGTCGGAATGAAAAAGAGTGGCCCCCGGCAGCGACGCCAGCCGCGCCCAGTCGCATCCCGCGATCGAAAACATTTCCCATCTGGCCATCAGGACTCTTCACGGGGCCGGCGGCAGCGAGCGAAGAAGCCGTTGGAGCGCCAGACTCGCCATCGCTTGCCCTCAACCGGCCCGCATTGCTCCTTGTTAAGGTAATGGAATTCCATCAGTTCCAGGCCGGCGTCGGAAATCAGCCGCTCAACCTCTCGCGGCCGGAAAGCGTGCATCGTCAGCCACTTCTGGTCGCCGTACCACCAGAAGACCTGGTCGCCGGCATCGCCCCTGCCAATCGCCCATCGCGCCAGGCCAGTCAGTATCCACGGCAGATGAAGCGTATGCATGTTGTAGAACAGGTTCTGCACGTGGAAGACGTACTGCCCGCCGGGCACGAGGAGCGACCGGACCTGCCGCAGGACCCGGACCCGGTTCTCGTGCCCCCGAACGTACCCGAGCGTGCCGAAGAGGCAGCACGCATAGTCGTACGGCGAGTCGAGCCGGTCCAGGGGCAACTCGGCCATGTTGCCTTCGATGAGCACGGCGTCCTTCAGGCCGGCGGCCTGAAGTTTCTCGCGGGCCCGGTCGAGCATCGGCCGGCTCAGGTCCACGCCCGTCACGCGAAAACCGCGCTGCCCCAGGGCAACCAGTATCCGCCCCGTGCCGCAACCCAGGTCCAGCATTCGCCCGGGCGGGTCGAACCAACGTGCCAGCAACTCGTGGTCGTACCGGAAGAGGCCGAACGACGCGAACTCCTCGTCGTAAGACTCCGTGAGGCGGCGGTCCTGGACCATCCGGGCGGCGCTGCCGTCGACTCCGGGCGGGTTGGCGCTGGGTCCGTCCATTCAACGATCCTCGGCCGGTCGCCGGCATCGAATAAGGAACCCGTTAGAGCGCCACTCGCGCCGGCGGTCGCCCTCGAGCGGCCCGTCGCACCTCTTGTTGATATAGTCCACCTCGACCAGTTCCAGGCCGGCCTCGCGGACGAGCCTCTCGATCTCCCCCAGCCGGAAGGTGTGCATATACACCCAGTAGAGATTCCGGTACCACCAGAGGATCTGGTCGCCCACTTCACCGCGGCCGGCGGCCCACCGGGCCAGCCCCGTCACGATCCACGGCAAGTGAAGCGTGGGGAGGTTATAAAGGAAGTTCCACACGTGGAACACATACCATCCGCCGGGCCGCAGCAGCGAGGCCGCCTGCCTGACCGCCCGCACACGGTTCTCGTGCCCCTGAATGTAACCCAGCGTGGCTCCAAGGCACGCCGCGTAGTCGTAGGGCGGACTCAACTGGTCCACCGGCAGGTCCACCAGGTTCCCCTCCAGCAACTTGGCGCCGGCCAGGCCGGCCTCGTCCAACTTGCGCCGGGCGACCCGGAGCATTGGACGGCTCAGGTCCACGCCTGTCACGTCGAACCCGCGACGGCCGAAATCGAGCATGACCCGGCCCGTGCCGCACCCCAGGTCCAGCAACCGCCCGGGCTTATCAAACCACCGGGCCAGCACCTTGAGGTCATAGGTCAGCAGGGGGTGCTGCGTGGTGAAGGTGTCGTCGTAACGCTCGGCGATTTCGTCGGAGCGGACCATCCGGTCTATGCTTGGCGGAAGGGCCTTATCGCCTTGCGATTGAGGGCTCATGAAACGTCTTTCCCGTTCCGGCTGAACAGTACAACACTCGTTTGCGCGGCGGGTCGCCTGGGCCACAGTTACGGCTTCCCGGGCTGCGGCGCATCGGGCCGATACCGGATCACCCGCGCCGGGACGCCGACGGCGATGGCGTACGGCGGGATGTCGCGCGTGACGGTGCTACCGGCGCCGATGATCGCCCCGCGGCCGATCGTCACACCCTTCAGGACGTTGACGTGTCCGCCCAGCCAGACGCCCTGCTCGATGCGGATGGGCTTGGTGACCAGCCCCTGCACGCGAATCGGCTGGTTAACATCTTCGCAGGCGTGGTCGGCGTCCACGATGATCGTCTGGGGGCCGATGACCACGTCGTCGCCGATCTCAACGCTCTCGCCGGCCGTGACCATGCTCGCTTCGCCGATGTGCACCCACTTGCCGATGACGACCTTCGCGCCCGGTAGAATAGAGTTGACGATGGCAAATCGAAGGAGCCGAAAGTTCGCTCCGATCTCGATCCGCGACCCACCGCCGGCTGAGAAAATCCGGGCGCCGCCGTAGATGCGCGCCCCCGGGCCGAGCCGGCCGCCCATCAGGCCGACAGCGAGGCGCCAGAGAACCCCGCGTGCCGCAATCGGCAGGTCCAGCAGCAGGAACCGCATCAACCGAATCACGCGTCTCCCCCTTTGTTCAGGGAACAGGTTTTCGGGCAAAGGTGGTCGGAATGGCGC